>CAYZYD010000049.1:0-12089 GCA_964482505.1 uncultured Planctomycetia bacterium
GCCGCGGCGCCCACCAAGAACATCACATGCGTAAAGGGTAGTTGACGACGAAGCCCTCCCATCTTGCGCATGTCCTGTTCATGGTGCATGGCGTGGATCACCGACCCAGAGCCCAGGAAGAGCAGGGCTTTAAAAAACGCATGCGTCACCACGTGAAAGAGCGCAGCTGAAAATGCGCCGCAGCCGATCGCATAGAACATGTAACCGAGCTGGCTCACGGTGGAGTAAGCGAGCACTTTCTTGATGTCATTCTGGGTTAGAGCGATCAGGGCCGCGAGCAAAGCAGTTGACGCTCCAATCGCAGCGACCACCGTCAACGATACAGGCGCCTGTTCGAAGACATGGCTGAGCCGGCAGCAGAGATAAACCCCTGAGGTCACCATAGTGGCGGCGTGGATGAGCGCCGAGACGGGAGTTGGCCCGGCCATGGCGTCGGGAAGCCAGGGGTAAAGGGGAATCTGAGCACTTTTTCCGGTCGCACCTAAGAAGAGAAGTAAAGTGAGTGCGATCGCAGTCCCCCCCGTGAGCACGGTGGCTGAGTCGTTGATTTCATGCGCGTTGAGGGTGCCAAAGGTCTGGAAGCAGATAAAGATAGCGAGCAGAAAGCCGAAGTCTCCGATTCGGTTGTATATAAACGCCTTCCGGCCGGCGCTCGAATTCTCGTTGGAATCGTGCCAGAAACCGATCAGCAAATAGGAGCAGAGTCCTACTCCTTCCCAACCGACAAAAGTGACGAGCAGATTTTCGCCGAGAACGAGCACCAGCATCAGACTTGTGAAAAGATTGAGATAGGCAAAGAAACGCGCGTAGCCTGGATCGCCCTTCATGTAGCCGGTTGAGTAGAGGTGGATCAGCGATCCCACTCCCGTCACCACGAGACACATCACCGCGGCTAGACCGTCGAAGTAGAAGGCCATCGGCGCCGAAAACGCCGAGTCAGAGCTAGAACCACCAACTTCGATCCAGTTGAAGAGTGTATAGCGAAGAGCGTCGGTCTCTCCTCCGAGCTGCTGCCAGCACTGATAGACAATCGCGAAGGAGAGCAGAGGAAGCCCACAGCCCACTACCGAGACGAATTGGGCCCCCATACGCTTACCGAGCAGGCCGTTTAAAATAAACCCGGCCAGAGGGAGGAGTGGGATAGCCGCAAGCAGTGACGATTCCATCGATGGTTCCTAGCTGTGTAGTCTGCAGATATCTCGGACGTCAATCGTCTGCATCCGACGCCAAATCAGGAGAAGAATCGCTAGCCCCACCGCCGCCTCTGCGGCCGCCACGGCGATGACCATCAACGCGAAGATCTGTCCGGTATGAGCCGTTTCTGGATTCGCAAAGGCGTAGACCCGCCCGCCCGCGACGAGCGCGAGATTGATCCCGTTCAGCATCAATTCGAGCGACATCAGAACAACGAGGATATTCCGGCGACCGAGCACTCCGTAAACGCCCGCCGAAAAGAGGAATGTCGCGATGTACAAGCAAGTTGTCAGGCTAAACACCGGGGGCCTCCTGCAGCTCTGGGGCGGGAGTCTGGTCACCGTCGCTTTCCGCGGGCCTTCGCTGCCGCCGGCGCGGCCGCAAGGATAAGTGCACAGCACCGACGATAGCGACGAGAATCAGAACCGAAGTGAGCTCAAAGACGATGAGGTGGTCTGTGAAGAGCTTCTTGCCAAAGGCGGAGACGGTACCGTGATCCTGCCATATCGCCTCAGGGCTTCCGGCCGGTGGCTGGATCGGGTTTTGATCGGCGTCTCGAGAGAGCTCGCGTGCCTTAGCGAGTTCACTGAACTGAATCGAGAGATCGCTGACTTCATTTCGGAATTTTTCGAACTCGATCGAATCGGCCTCCGCTCGAAAACGGAGCAACCGATCCGATTCCGAAAGGGCTTGGGTGGCCGCATCGTCAGTGAGCTGCTGGTACTTATTGAGGAGCTCGGCGGAGGTCATCGCGTTAATCGCCTGGCGCGCCTCATTGTAGGTCTGTTGGTGGACCCGAGCTCCGGGGAGCCGACGTTTTATCGAAAAGAAGTCGGCCTGTTGGATTGCTGAAAAGAGCAGAGTAAAGACGAGGAGAGAGACCCCCGCGGCCACGCCGCGGTCGGTGATACTCCCTTCGTCAGGCAATTTGTCTTCGCGCGGATTAATCAGCATGATGACGAAAAGGTAGAGAACCATAATCGCCCCGGCGTAGACGAGAAGCTGCATGAATCCGAGAAACTCTGCCCCGAGAAACCAAAAATCAAATGCCATACAGCCAAACACAACGACGAGGTAAAGAGCTGCATAGATCGGATTTCGTCGCGTCACCACTAACACTGCCGCTACCACCGCGACCACGTTTGTCAGGGTAAAGCACGCAGAAGTAATAAATTCATTCATGCGAGGGTGTCCTCACGCCGATCGTCACACTACGGGTAAATTTTTAAAGCGATTCGCTTATCTGGCGGCGGTCAAAAGTCCAGAGTCCCAGCAATTTTCCGCTTAAAGTCTCAAGGGTCCTGAGACTTCCAATGCCCTAGGAGTCCCCTATGAAACCTGAAATCCTCAAGGGGCCTGAAAGCCTCAAGAGGCCTGATAGCTCGAGAGGTTCCTCAGTTGCTTAGCAAACGCTCCTTGTTGTAGATCTTCTCGGCTCGCGTCCGTGAAACCACATTGAAGACCTCGGTAAGTTCGATCGCTTCGCAGGGACAAGCCCACTCGCACATTCCACAGTAGATGCAGCGCATCATGTCGATGTTGAAGATTTTTGGGCGTTTCTCACGATCGGGCCAGGGAGAGGGCTCGGCAACGATCTCGATGCAGTGAGCCGGGCAGACGGTCGAGCACATGAAACAAGCGACGCACTTTTCGCGGCCCTGTTCATCTCGAGTAAGCCGGTGCTCACCCCGGTACCCGGGGTAGGGCGCCCGCTTAACATCGGGATACTCGAGCGTATTGCGATCAGCTTTTAGCAGGTGCCCAAGAGTATTTACAAGGCCTTTTGCAATCGCAGGAAGGTAGGCTTTTCCCAGGAGAGAAAGCTTCCCGGGCTCTGCTTCGGTTTTCACTTCTTCGTTATGCGCGGGTCCAGCCATATGAGAACCTCAGTTTCCGGTACTGCTATCAAAGAGAGCCACCCAGACACTCGTCGCCATCAAGTTGAAAAGAGCGAGCGGAATCATCACCTTCCAACCGAGCCCCATCAATTGGTCGTAGCGGAACCTCGGCAGAGTCCAGCGAGTCCAGATGAAGAGGAAAAGCAGGACGCTCACCTTCAGGGAGAAATACACGATACTAAGGAGGTAATCGAAAAGACCGGGGCTTTCAACCGCGAGCCATGGCCCGGCCCAACCACCCAAGAAAAGCGTCACGAAGAGTGCAGACATGGTAATCATCGCGATGTATTCGCCGAGGAAAAACATCGCGAACTTCATACTCGTATATTCGGTGTGGTAACCGCCGACAAGCTCCGATTCGCACTCGGCGAGGTCGAAGGGAAGACGGTTGGTCTCCGCAAAGGCTGCTACGAGAAAGAGCACCATCGCCAATGGTTGCCGCCAGAAATTCCAGCCGTTTTGAACCTGGTCTCGGACGACCTCGTTGAGTTCAAGCGAACCCGACATCAGTAGCGCGGAAATCAGCGCTAGAAAGAGCGCGGACTCGTAAGAAATCATCTGAGCGGAGCTGCGCAGGCCTCCGAGTAACGAGTACTTGTTGTTCGAGGCCCAACCACCAAAGGCGAGGCCGTACACTCCAAACGACCCTATCGTGATGACAAAAATCGCTGCCGCATTGGTATTAAAAACCTGGAGATCCATGCCGACTGGTACGACCGCAAAGGCAAGCATCGAGGGAAGAAAGACCAACGCCGGAGCGATCGTGTAGAGGACTCGGTCGGAACCCTTAGGCGACATGTCCTCCTTAAAGAGGAGCTTGATCACATCCGCGAGGGGCTGCAAGACTCCGTAAGGACCGACCCGGTTAGGGCCGAGGCGGTCTTGGATCCAGGCGCTGATCCGTCGCTCGAAGTATATGAGTCCGGGAACAATATTCATCAGGACCCCAAAAACGACCAGGGCCTTGATAATCCCAAACAAGATCGGGTGGTCGACGAGAAACTGCGGCATCAGACTGCGCCTCCGACTTTGAGGGACACTGTCTGTCCCTGACTTCCGATCGAGCGGTGGCTCAAACCGCCAAACGTTTCGATCGCTTCACTGAGCTGACGAAAGATTGCGGAAGCCGAAAGGCGGCGATCCGACTGTCCGAGCGCAGCCGCGAGCTCTTGAATCCGTACACTCTCGGGGGTCATGCGAGGATTTTCGATTGCGGCGGTATCGAGCCCAGGTTGGGCGCTACTGAGATCTCGATCTTTGGATCTCACCCTCTGGGCTCTTCCGTCTTCGTTGACGTAGACCCCTTCCTTTTCGAAGGGAGCCGCGGCCGGAATCACGACGTCGGCACCCTCGCTCCAGGGTCCCTCGAAGAGAGCAAAGACGATGCGGTTTTTGGCGCGATCGACAACTCCAGTGAGTTCGGAATCGATTTGGCCATGGGGAAAGCCCGCAAAGAGTAGGAGTGTGTCGATCCCGTCCGAATCGAGTTTCGACTTGAGTTCTTGGGCCGCCGTCGAGAAGACACCTTCGCCGAGTACGGCCTCGATTCCAAGACGGTTCGGCGCCTTCTCGCTACTGATCTTAAAGCCGGACGGGAAGTTCATCTCTTCTCCGCGTGGAGGAAGCCAGCCGGCAACCAGGCAACCGTTTGCTTCAGCGAGCCGCTTTACTAGCCAAGCTTCCTCTACGGTGAGGAATGGGTCGACTACAATTGCGGACTGTTGGGCTTGCTTGAGTAATTCCGCAGCAGCTGTAATCGCTTTACGGTCTGGGACCGAGTCACCTTCGAAACGGGCAGCAGTAAGGCGGTCGTCGCTGTGGGTGTAGCGGTAGTCGTAGCGCCCATAATCGCAGATCCAATAGTCGTTGACTTCGAGATTGGCCCTCGGCATCAGTCGCTTCACATAGCCAGCATTAGCTTCCACTTCTACGTTACAGCCTCGGGCGCAGCCGGCGCAGACCGAGTCGGTGCGGTCGACGTTCCAGACTCGAGATTGAAACAAGAAGTCTTTGGAGATCAGCGCTCCGACCGGACAGATATCGACGACGTTGCCCGCGAGCGGGTTGTCGAGGGGAACTCCCGGAAAAACATCGATAATCGATCGATCGCCGCGCCCGGTGACGCAGAGCTCGCCAGTTCCGGAGATCTCATCGCAGAAGCGAACGCAGCGCGTGCAAACGATACAACGATTACCCCAGATCTCGATGGTTGGCCCGAGATCCTTGGTGTGACGGATGTTCTTGGACTCGACAAAGCGAGAGCGATCGGGGCCGTGCTCATACGAATAATCTTGGAGAACGCATTCACCGGCCTTATCGCAAACCGGACAGTCGAGGGGATGGTTGATCAGTTGAAATTCCATCACTCCTTCCCGAGCTTCGACTGCCATTTCACTGTGGGTTTGCACTTCGAGGCCGGGAGAAATGCGTTCAGAGCAAGAGATCGCGGGCTTAGGTGAGCGATTGGTTTCGACTAAGCATATGCGACAGTTACCTGCGATTGAGAGGCCTGGGTGGTAGCAAAAGTGGGGGAGCTCCACTCCCTCCCGCTGACACGCCTCGAGGATCGTAAGCCCCGGAGGACTCTGGACGGGTTCGCCGTTCAAAGTCCAGTCGACGAGTTCCTGCTCTTCGCCTTCAGGCATTCGAATCTCCTATAGCACCCGCACCCATAAGTGCCGGTGTCGTGGCTCCGGTTGCAGACTCCGGCTTGGCTTCGATGTACTTCTCAACGCCCTCGGTAAACTTCTCAATGATCGAGGTGGCCGGGAAGGCCGCCGCGTCGGCCAGAACGCAAATGGTTCGGCCTACCATTCGGTCGCAGATAGAATAAACCAGTTGCAGATCTTCGCGACGACCGTGTCCCGATTTGATGCGGGGGGCGATCTTCTCGAGCCACCCGGTGCCCTCGCGGCAGGGGGTGCACTGACCGCAAGATTCGAGGTGGTAGAATTTCATGATGTTGAGTAGAGCGTCGACCATACAGGTGGTTTCGTCCATGACAATCACACCCGCGGATCCGAGCATGCTACCTGCGTCCTTGAGCGACTCGATATCCATAGCGACATCACACTCGTCGGCGCGAAGGACGTGAGCCGAAGAGCCTCCTGGAATGACAGCCTTGAGCTTTCGGCCCTTCCAAACTCCGCCTGCGTGGTTGTTGATCAGGTCGAGGAGATTGACGCCCATGGGGAGCTCAAAGGTGCCGGGCTTTTCGACATGCCCACTCACGCAGTAAAGCTTGGGACCCGGGGAATTCTCAGGACCGATTCCGCGGTACCAATCCGCGCCTCGTTCGACGATCACTGGCAGGTTGGCGATTGTCTCGACATTGTTGACGACGGTCGGGCACTTAAAGAGCCCCTCGACGGCGGGGAAGGGTGGCTTGAGCTTGGGCTGACCCCGTTCGCCCTCGAGTGAGGTTAACATGCCGGTCTCTTCGCCGCAGATGTAAGCGCCGGCTCCGCGGTGAACCGTCACGTCAAGTTTGAAGCCTTTACCGAAGAGATTGTCTCCAAGGAGCCCCTCTTCGTACGCTTCGTTAACGGCATCCACAAGACGATGGTATTCAAAAACCATTTCTCCACGAATGTAGATGTAGCACGTGTTGATTCCGACCGCCCAGCAGGCGATCACGATCCCCTCGAGGAGCATGTGGGGATCGTGTCGCATAATGACACGATCCTTAAAGGTACCGGGCTCTGACTCGTCGGCGTTCACGGCGAGATATTTGGGTTTGTCAGTTTGCTTGGGAACGAAACCCCATTTGACTCCGGTCGGGAAGCCTGCTCCGCCTCGACCGCGCAGGTTTGACTTCTTGACCTCTTCGATGAGATCGTCTGGAGCCCACTCGGTAATCGCCTTCCTGGCGCTTTCGTAGCCCCCGTGGCTCTTGTAAAACTTTAGAGTGTGGGACTCGTCGTTGCCGACGTACTTGGTCAGAATAGGTTCAAAGCTCATGCAGCACCTCCGTTCGCCTCAGCCCTCAGTTGGTCGAGGATCTGGTCGACGGTTGCAGAATCTAAGTTCTCGTAGTAGTGGTCGTTCATCTGGAGCATCGGGGCCGTATCACAAGAAGCGAGGCACTCGACCTTGGACAGTGTGAAGAGACCATCCTCGGTCGTCTCCCCAACGGTGATTCCAAGTTTCTTCTCAAGGTGTGCGAGTAGGTCGGACGCGCCCCGCAAAGCGCAAGAGAGTGTGTGACACACCTGGAGGTGGTAGGTTCCGGTGCCCTGCCTCCGGAAGTGTGTGTAGAACGAAAAGACGCCATAGACCCGGGCTGGAGAAAAGTCCATCAAGTCGGCGACATATTTGAGCTCCGCCGGTCCGAGATTCTCAAACTCACGTTCAGCGAGCCGCAGAACGGGCAACAGCGCCGCCTCCTTGGTCGGGTAGCGAGTGAGGGTCCACTCGTATTCTTTGAGCGTCTCAGCGGAGAAGGTGGGTTGGCTCATCGGTTCCTTACTAACGATCGAGTTCGCCTGCGATAACGTGGAGACTGCTCAAGACGGCCACCGCGTCTGAGATCATACCGCCCTCACTGAGACTGGGAAAAACAGCGTAGTTGTAAAAGCTGGGAGGGCGAATGTTGATCCGGTAGGGCACGTCGGAGCCGTCCGAAACGATGAAGAAGCCAAGTTCTCCACAGGGCGCCTCGGTCGCACTGTAGTGCGCCAACCCGTCCTCTGGCTTGATACCATGCCCGAGCATCACCAGTTTAAAGTGGTGAATCAACGATTCCATGTCGTTGTAGACCGCTTCCTTCTCGGGAAGGGTGGTCTTGAAGTTTTCGTGGTTCACCGGGCCGGTAGGGAGGATCGCAAGAGCTTGCCGCATGATATCGAGCGATGCCGCACACTCATCCATTCGCTGCAAGTAACGCGCAAAGCAGTCCCCGCCCGATTGAGTCGGTACCTCGAAGTCGTATTGTTCGTAGCCGAGATAGGGGCGATCGCGACGAAGATCGTAGTCAACTCCCGAGGCGCGACCGATTGGACCGGTTACTCCCCAGGTCGTCGCTTCCTCCTGTGTCAGCACCCCGACCCCCTTGAGCCGGTCGATGAAGATTCGGTTACCGGTGAGCATGAGGTGGTACTCGTCGAGGATCTTTGGAAATTCTTCGAGGAACTGGTAGCAGAGGTCCTCAAAGAAGTCGGGGACATCCTTCATCAGCCCACCCACCCGAGTCCACGAGGTCGTGAGACGCGCCCCGCACACCGCTTCTACAATGTCGTAGATCTTCTCGCGCTGCTTGAAGGCCCAGAGCATCACACTAAATGCACCGAGGTCCATACCTTGAAGCCCGAGGCATAGAATGTGATCGCTGAGGCGGGAAAGTTCACACATGATGACTCGGAGGACTTGGCAGCGTTCGGGGACCTCAATGTCGAGAAGCTCCTCGACTGCGACTGCGTATCCTACGTTGTTGTTGATCGCCGACAGGTAATTCATCCGGTCGGTGACCGTGACCCACTGCTGATAAGTCATGTGCTCTGCGAGTTTTTCGAAACCCGTGTGCAAATAACCAATCTCAGGATCGGTTTTGATAATCGTCTCACCCTCAAGCACGAAAACCGACCTCAGGGTGCCGTGCGTCGCAGGGTGCTGTGGTCCAAAGTTCATGACCATCCGCTTGCCTTCGAACTCGTCGCCCTCAAGGTCGGGATCGGTGAGTTCGAATAGGTGTGGGAACCGGTCAAAGGCGGTCTTTTCAGCCGCGGTTTCGAGCTCTCGCGAGAGCTTGTCCGAATCCGGCTTGAGTTCGGGGGTGGAGGTTGGGTTCATCACTTGGCCTCCTCTTCGTCGGTGGGTTGGGAGTCTTCTCGGAGAGCCTTGAAGTATTCTGGGGTGTGCATCCCCCGGCCGATGGTGACAGGGTAGACCGTCGCCTTGGTTTCGTGAACGTGGTCTCCTTCGGGGACGACTTTTGTGAACTGAGCGCGCTCGCCGTGTCCCTTGAGAGGATAGTCCTTAAGTAAAGGAAAGCCTGGATAGTCTTCAGGCATCAAGTGGCGTCGGAGGTCCGGATTGCCTTCAAATACAATACCGAACATGTCGTGGCATTCACGCTCTCCCCAGTAGGCCAATTTGAAAAGGGGCGTGACTGACTTGATTTTCGCATCCTCTTCTGGAACCCAGGCGTGTATCCGGAAGTATCCAAAATCGGTTCGGTCTTGAACGACATAGACGACCGCAAAGCGCTCTTCGGTATCTTTGTTGAGAAAATCGATCGCGGTGACGTCAGCGAGAACTAGGTTAGGATTTTGTTTTTTCAGCTCTTCGAGGATTGGGTAGGCCCACTCGCGCGAGCAGGTCAAACAGAACTGATCACGGTGCCAGCTCACGCCAGTCACGTGGTTGCGAAGAGCGTCCCCTAGTGATTGGAGCAGGTTGTCGGAGCGAGTCTTAGCGTCGACGGTCATGGCTTAGCTCCCGTGCTTTCCGCTGGCGAGGTTTTCCTCACGCACGATCTTTTGAACTTCGAATACGGCATCCATCAGTGACTCGGGGCGCGGAGGACAGCCCGGTACGTAGACGTCGACAGGTATGAACTGATCGACTCCTTGGACGAGAGTGTAAGTATCAAAAACACCGCCGCACGAAGCACAGGCCCCCATCGAGATCACCCATTTGGGTTCGGGCATTTGTCGATAGATCTTAGTGAGGACTGGCATCATTTTGAGACTGATGCGTCCGCTGACTATGAGCAGATCGGATTGCCTCGGAGAGAAGCGAACTACTTCGTGGCCGAAGCGAGCCAAGTCATAGCGGCCTGAAAGTGTCGCCATCATTTCGATTGCGCAACAGGCGGTTCCGAAGGGCATCGGCCAGAGTGCGTTGGATCGGCCCCAGTTAATCAACTGGTTGACTTTGGTAGTCAGGAATCCCTCGCCCCCGCCGAAAAGACTCTCTAATCCCATTCGAGTGCTCCTCTCTTCCAGCAGTAAACGAGCCCAAGTCCCAATACCAAGACAAACGCTCCCATTTCGACCAATCCGAAGACGCCGAGATCGCGGGCTACGGTGACATAAGGAATGATAAAGACTGTTTCGATGTCGAAGAGAATGAAAAGTATCGCGATAAGGTAAAAGCGGATGTGGAATGGTTCACGAGCAGTATCAAACAGCGGGACTCCACACTCATAAGTGGTGTACTTATCTGGGTCATTTCGTTTTGGCCCGAGAAGTTCGCTCAGAACCAAGGCTCCGACAGCGACAGCGAGAGCCAAGATTCCAAAAACTACCAGCGGAATAAGTTCTACTGACATTGTGATTCCTCGTCGCTTCTCGCTTGCAGATCACACGAGAAGTTCTAGAGCTGGGAAGATGACGTGAATCTCAACGCGCTGCCTACCTAGTTCCTCGCCGGTAGGAAGGGACTGAGCTTGTTGAGAAAAGACAGGGCAGTGTGACTCAGGCTCTCTTCAAGACCCTTAAGCAGCAACTTGACCAACGGTTCTATCGGTCCGTCCGAGACTTCAGTCGAGAAGCTTAAGGAGAAGGAATTCGGCAAACAGCCGCCAGTCTCTTCACTCTTCTCAGTCCGCGTGTCCGGGTCGACCCGATTCACAAAAGGTCAACTCACTCTAATGGGTGATCGGATCACTTCGACGGTCAGAAGGTCGCTGACCACTACCGTCGAGTTGCTAATGCCGCTCATGGCCTGACCAAGCTTGGGTAGCTAGTGTCCTGTTCGAAAAGTTCGAGCAAGAATCGCCGGCCCTCGACCTCCCTGGCGTTGTTGCCGCTCCTCGAAGGAGTTACCAATCCGACTTGCGTCGCGGCGCCTAGCCAGGAAGGCCGAATGGCTCGCCGAGTTCTCACTCGAACTTTCCGAACAGGACACTAGGGTCCGTGATCAGTGCGCGCTGGTCGTACGCCGGCCGCCCGCTTGATGCCTCGAAAACTGAACATTACCGGCAATTGTACCGCGAAGGTCGTGAGGCAATTCGCGAACGAAATGTCGCCAAACGAGATGCAGCAAGGCAAAAGCGGGGGGCAAAGCGGGGGCCTGCCGAGGAACGACGCCGACCCTTCGCTATTCACGGCGCTCACCACGCGGATCACCAAGCCACTCTGAGATTGATTCAGCTATTGATTCAATGCTATGAGCACGAATGGTTGACGAGCGGAAGGCTGGTGGTGAACAACTCCACGTTGTTGACCCCTTTGACGCCGGGCGCATTCTAGATCGTGTCTTGAGAGAGGGAAACCCCTAAACGGGAGGTTTCCTTCATATCTTTCGCCTCGATTCGGCCTTAGGGCAAAACGGCGAACACGCTCCAAGCGGACGAGATTTGAGTTCCCGTGCCCGTTTTAGCCCGCCGCCCGTCGGTACTCGTCAAAGCATGGCGGCTGGGACTCCATGACGATTGTCCCGGCCAGACTAGGAAGAGGCTCGGTCGTATTCTTCTTGGACTTTCGACCAATTGACCACGTTCCACCAGGCGCCGATGTAGTCAGGCCGTCGATTTTGATAATTCAGATAATAGGCGTGTTCCCAGACGTCGAGTCCAAGCAGGGGAGTCAGTCCGAGTTTGGTCGGATTATCTTGAGCCAACGTCGTTTGAAAGACGAGACTTTTGGTCGAGGGATTCCAGCAGAGCCAGCCCCAGCCACTGCCCTGGATTGTGGCCGTGTGGGATGAGAAATGCTCTTTGAAGGCTGAGAAGGAGCCAAAGGCATTTTCGATCCCTGCTTTGAGGCTGCCACTAGGTTCGCCTCCGCCGTCGGGGCTCATCGTCTGCCAAAAGAGGGTGTGGTTGGCGTGACCACCGCCATTGAAGTTGATAGCTGCCGTCAGCTTGATCATTTGGTCAAGGTCTCCACTTTCCTGAGCCGACAGGAAGGCTTCCTCCGCCTTATTCAGATTAGTGACATAGGTATTGTGGTGCTTGGAGTGATGGATCTCCATCGTCTATGCGTAGAGGTGGGGTTCTAGAGCGCTCTAATCGTATGTGAGATCAGGTAGAGATTGAGTCTTGTGTAATCCTTC
>CAYZYD010000050.1:0-12055 GCA_964482505.1 uncultured Planctomycetia bacterium
AAAGTTGATTCACCCCCGCGAGCGGAGGGTTCGTGGGGGTGCGGTCGTTTAGGGGTAGGGGAGTTTTTGAGGGGGCTTTATGGAGGCTCCTCTCAGTTTGGGTGTGAGTCAACCCCGCGCGCGAGGGGCTTGAGTGGTGTGCTTCCTTTTAGAGGCAGTCGAGGGGTTGTGCGCAGTCGAGGGCGTCCGGGGTGGGGTCCGTTCCACAGGTTGTCGGTTCGGGGAGCGGGGTGGTTCCGGGTACGAAGAGGCTGTTCAAGACGGCGATTGGATCGGCGATGTTGATGAGCCCATCGTCATTTGCGTCGCTCGCATCTTCGCAGAGCGTCGTGCCTCCTTGAAAGAGATTTGTCAAGCTTGTGATGGCGTCGGCGATATCGACACCACCTGTGAGATTTGCATCGCCCCTGACAAAGCCGAGGTCGAGATTTCCGATAAAGGCGTGATATCCGATATCGACCGGCGGAGCGTCAGCGACAAAGTCGGTCCGGGTGGTGCGACCGAGGAGGATGAGGGCGGGATCGCCGGCGTCGACACACGGGCTCGTCGACGGCTGCCCAGCCGCCGTCTGGCTCAAGAAGTAATCGCCAGTGGGAATACTGACAAAGAGCGGATCCTGGTCGAGGTTGCCCGTGCCGCTTGAGTAGCCACCTTCGACGCAGCAGTAGTTCAAGGTGAGAACTGCGGTGGTATCGTCGAACTGCGGAAACTGATCGGCGACATTGTTCCAGAAGATGGAACTCGAGACATCGGAAGTGCTGCCTCCGAAGTCGACCGCGCCTCCAAAGCTCTCGGTTCCGGCCGGGAAACCGGTCAGTCCAACCCCGATCGCGTCGTTGAGTACGAAAGTACAGAGGGTGATTTCGGAGAGCGATTGCGGGTCGAGGTGAATGGCCCCTCCGCGCCCGCCGAGGAAGCCCGTCAAGGTCCCGAGCCCCGTGGCACGGTTACTGACGAAGAGGTTGTTGCGAGCCGTCAATGTGCTCGCGAGGCCGATCGATAGGGCGCCTCCGTTGACCGCACTGTTGCCTACAAACACATTGTCTTCGAGGATGAGGTCACAACTGGTGGTCGCGATCGCGCCTCCTCGCTCGCCGGTTCCGTTGTCCTCGAAACGGTTATTGCGCACGATGACGGGTCCACCCGTCTCGATAAAGATCGCCCCGCCGTCGCCAAAGACTATATCTGCGGCGAGCTGAAAGAACGTGTTGTTGACGAACTCGTTGTTCTCGATCACCGCGGCGCCACCTGCAATCGTCATCCCCGCCCCCAAGAAGCCAGCCGTGTTATCGACGATCCGGTTCTCGCGAATCGTCGGGCTTGCGTTAAAGATCTCGATGCCCGATCCGTCGAGCTGCGAGATCACCGGGGTCGTGGAGAGAGGGGCGATCGTAAACCCTTCGAGTACCGAGTCGGTCGTCTCGAGTGAATCGAAGGTGACGATCCGAGTGCCCGGTGTGCCCGAAATCTGCGTTAGGTCGGGACCTTGGCTCGATCGCACTTTGATTGCTTTGCCGAGAAAATTGATGCTCTCGTCGTAGACGCCTGGAGAGACCAAGATCTCATCACCGTCCTGAGCAGCGTTGATCGCGGCTTGGATCGTGGTGAAGTCGGCGGGGACTTCGAGGACCGCCGCCGGGAGCACGCTCGCCAGCCCTGCCAAAGCGATACAAACAGCAATACGGATTGCGACTATATTGCGCACCGTCCACCTTCCTTCCGTTAACTCGTCGAGGGAATACGAGTTCCTTTCCGCCCCCCTGCAAACTCAGTTGGGTTGAGGGTCTGAGTTTGGCCGGCTGGCATCGTAGTCACGGCGCAGGGTCTAAGCTAGCAACCCGTTCAAAAGCGCAATTGTGTGGACGCGGGATCGGGGCGCTGAAGTATCGCCAGAATACGGCGAATTGGCGCTGTCGGCCAATTCTGGCCATGGCTCCCCCAGACCGCCCGCCAATAACATTTGATCGAGGCCGGCGATATCTCGGCTCATGAATCACGGCCAGCGTGGATTCAAGCCGATAGGATCCACAGCCGGAACGGTTCCACCGCCCCCATCTCGCCAGCGAAATGCAAAGGTACTTTTCGGGTCGACTGATAGGTATCACTTGCCTCCCCCGGAATGAGTTCGTGAGGTCAGGCGGGTCAACCGGTCGACAAAAAGTTCAGTCCGGTGGGGCCGCATTTTGACGCAAGGCCCTCTCTGCCCGTTGTTCGCCTCTCGGAGAGGCACGAAACATACTTTGCCGTTTCAGCTGCGAGACAACTGGGTCGATCGATGAATGAACTTCCGGCCGATCGCGTGTCTCCCAGAAGACGGCTCATCGCTGAGTTTAGGGGCTTATAGACTGCTAGCACCCACTTTACGAATCTGCTACCGTGCGCCTGGGCGTCGCCACCCGTCGATTTCAACCGGTTGCCAACAAGTCCCGAGTCGGACTTTCCGCGAGCTCGCTCCGCGGAGTTGCGAACCGGTTTTCAAGTTCGGCGATCGAGCTCTCGCCAACCTAACGGAGGAATGTGAATGAGAACTTTACTCATTATTACCGGCCTCACCCTCAACACTCTTCTGGTCGGAGGCTGTGTCTCATACGAGGATCCTGTCGAGCCGATTCAGATGCCCGAGGGCGGGTCTCAGGATCGCGACTACGACGAGGAGGATGACGGTCATTCGTCGACGGGTTCGGGCGGAGGGTCAGACTTCGTCGCGGATACGACGAGCGGTCGGACCCCACCCGTCGAATATGCCAATGCGCCCCGCGACAAGACGACGCGGCTCGTGCGGGAGTTTTGCGCTCAGGTATCTCGCCGGGCCAAAGGGAAGAGTGTCGGCTGTCTCCCCCTCGTCACTCACGACGATCGCGACCCACAGCCGATGGTCACCCGACTCGGCGAGGACGTCGCAGACGAGGTGTCAGACACGCTCGGTCTCAACGGGGCGGACGTGCTTTCGACTTCTGAGATGGGGGTCCGGGTTCAACAAGCAAACGTCAGCAAGGCAACCCTCTCCGACCTCCCCATGGTCGTCAGGCAGGGGCCGCGGCTCGGGGTCGACGTGGTCGTGTTCGGGACGATCTTTCACGAGCACAACGTCGACGAGGTCGGCCACGAAACGATGCGAATCAAATTGACCGGTTGGGATCTCGAGAGTTCGCGGGCGGTCGCAGAGTCTGAGTTCGATCTCGATCTCTACGACCGCGAGAGTCGCAGCCGGTTTAAGCAAAATCGAAAGAGAAGCCTCTGGCTTCCACCGGCTCGTTGGCAAATCCCCGAGCCTCCGACGACGCTTGCGAGCGAGCTCGAGGTGCTCTCCCGTACGCTGGCCGAGCGTCTCGTCTCCGCGGTCCCCAACAGCCCGACTCGTAAGTCTGTCTATGTTCCGACAACCGATGTCGCCAACTTTGTCCCCGCGATTGCTCGGCTGCGCGAAACCGAAGCTCGTTATTCCAAAATCCTCGAAGAGACCTCGATCAATATCGAAAACCGAGTTACGGGCGACATTATTTTTAAGGATGCCGGTAAAGACTTTCGGACGCATGTCGAAGTGGAGAACTACCTCGACCAGTTGCGAGCTGAGCTAGCCGAAACCCCCGCCAACCAATTCTCTAAGGCGATCGCGGGTCAAGTGGCCGCGGCGCTGCGAGCTGAGTTCGAAGCCAAGAATCTCCAAGTCCGCGACGCTTCATTCTTCGCTTCCGATACGACGCTGCTGCATCTGCTCGCGCGCGAGCTCTACGTCGGGGGACTCTCACGAAACGCGGACCTGCGCAATGCCCTCGAGACGGCCGAGTGCGAGTATGTCGCGATTACCCGACTCGCCCGTCTCGGCGATGTCTACGTCCTGCGAGCTGAGCTCTACGATCTCGCGGGAACCCTGGTCTCTTCGACGCACGTCTCATTTGAAGACAAGTTTGCGGACGAGATCCGCAATCAACTCCGTAGCCCAAATTAAGTTCCATGAAGAGGAAACGCATGATGGATTTTCGAGGTCGTTCGCTCCTGTTGTCGGCCCTGCTCTTGAGCGCCGGTTGTATCGCGACGGGAAGTATCGACGAAGAGGGTGACAAGATTGTCGTCGACGACAGCAAGGCGGGGATCGTCACTTACGATCGAATCGTCAAGGATGCCGTCGAACAACTGCTTGAGGATTATCACCAAAAGATCGTCGGTCAGGGACAAGAAAAGCCGCTCATCGCCTTCGTGGGGATTCAGAACAAGGGTTCGGAAGAGCTCGGTGAGGCGCGCGGGGATATCTTCGAAAAGGTCGAGACGGTGGTCTTTCAGTCGGGCTACTTTCGAATTGTTGCCAAGAAGGCGGTCGACATCGCTTCGCGCGCTGCGGGACTCCGGAGCCCTGACGAGCTCTTGCTCGCTTCCAAACGCGAGGCCTTTCTCGAGCAACTTTCCGCAAACGCCAATCCCCCCGACCTCCTGATGTACGGGACGATGACGACGATCACGTCGAGCGCCAAAGGGTACTTCCGAGATACCAAGCAGCGGCGCTATACCTACGTCATGGAGATGATCGATGCGAACACAGGCGAACTCGCCGCAAAGGTGAGTGGCGACTCCTCCAAGACCTATCGCAAGTAGGTCCGGAGCCGAATGTCTCGACCTCGAAGGCCCGCGGAATCGCCGCGGGTCTTTTTGTTTCGTCTTGGGATAGCGGTCACGAGATAGAGCCGGCGCCTTTTTGGGAAGGAGCGCCAGCAGTGTAGCGGCCGCGGGTTGAGCGGCCTGAAGCAATCGTCGATTGATTTCAGAGTGGGAAAGAGCGGAGGCGACCGGTGCAAGGAGTCTTGGGATGCGAGTTCTTCGGGGGGATCCGGGCGGTGGGTATGACCCTTGTCCTTCTCGTAGTGACCTCGGGGTGCTCGGGTAAACTCCGCAAGAACTACGAGAGCTTTCGGCAGAGCTACAACGCGGGCCAGTACGATCTCGCCGAGCAGGCCATCGACAAAGTTATCGCGATTCAGAATAAGACCGATGCCGAAGTCGTCGGCGAGTCCAAGGGGCTAAGCTCCGAAATCGATGCAAGCCGCAAGAACACCTGCCTCTACCTGCTCGAAAAGGCGATGTTACGGTTGGTCCATGGCGATTATGCGACGGCTGTGACTCTGCTCAATCGCTCCAAACACGAACTCGCCGACCGCGAGGGTCGAAAGCTCTCAGAGCTCAAGGGCCTCGTCGACGATACCCATCTTCCCTACCGCGGCGCCGATTACGAACTCATCGTGATCCGGGTGATGCTCGCGATCGCCGATCTGCTTGACGGTGACAATGAAGCTTTTACTTACTCGCTTCAGATCAACGAAAAGCAGGACGAGATCCTCGGTAAGCCAGTCTGGGAGGATGCCGAGGAGCATGGAGACAATGTCTACAACCCGCGGTCACAATACAAACGCATCGCGATCGGTGCTTACCTCGAAGGTCTGATTCTCGAGAAGCAAAACGCACTCGACGACGCCGAGAAGAATTACACCTACGCAAACAATTGGCTCGGAAACCGGAGCGGGGTGGTCGCCGAGGCACTCAACCGAGTCGAGCGCGGTCGGTACGCGCAGCCGGGCCACGGCGTGGTACACGTCTTCTATTTCGCGGGGCGTGGTCCGAATTTGGTAGAGACGAACAGTCCGCCCACCGAGCTCGCGCTCGCGCTCGCCAAGATCGGCGCGGTCGCAAACGATGCGGGCAGCGCCGTCCTGGTCCAAGACGCAATACCGATCCCGCAGATTCAGATTCTCGATCCGGCTTGTCCACCGCTTGGGATCGTTTCAAAGGGGCAGCGCTACCAGACCGATCTCTTGCTCGATATCAATCAAGTCGCTTCAGATCAGCTCGCGGCGAACATGCCCTGGAACCTGGCTCGGGCAGTGGTGCGCCGGTCGGTCAAAGCCGGGGTGGCTGCGGGGATTCAGAAAGGGGTCGGCCGGAAAGACAAATCGGCGGGCTTCATTCTCGGCGCTCTTTTCAACTTGTTTTCGACCGCGATCGAGAAGGCGGATCTCCGCATCTGGAGAGCGCTCCCAGCCCAGATTCAGGCGGCTCGAGTCGAAGTTCCGGCGGGCACTCAGGTTCTTGAAATCGCTGGTCAGCCGGTCCGAGTCCGCGTGAGCGAGCAACAAGAGAGCTACATAGCCGTCTTCCGGCCACTCTTGAGTCTGCCCCCTCGGATTCTCGTCGACGTCCACTCGGCTTCCCCCACGCAAGCGATCGACAAGTTTGTCCAATGACGTGGGGCAGTGGTTCTCAAAAGGCAGTGGTTCTCAAAAGCGTGGAGCCCGCAGAGCTGACGCGGGCTATAGCAGTATGGCTACGGCGCGTGGCTGCCAGAGCTTGAGCGATACCGCTTGAGATCCATTTAATTACGTTAGAACCGAACTTCGTAGAGCCCGCCGATAAAGTAGCCGGTCTCGTAACGCTCCGAAGCGATATCGCGCCCCCGTTTATCTTCGAGACCAAACCGTCCCGAGAGGCTTACCCCACCCGAGAGCGCGACGCTGATGCGGCGAGAGATACGAGCTTGGACCGCGACGTAGATCGGGAACGACTCGTCTTCGCCCACTCCGTCGGGGGCCGTGTTGCCGCCGTCGAGACGGAAGCGCCGATTTTCGAAACGACCACCGAGCGAAAAGGTCCAGTCCTCGTGCGGCTTCCAGTCGAGCACCAAGCCGGGGCCGGCGCCCGTCGAGACCGCGGAGCCAGTGCGGAGCACGAGGTCGTCTCTGAGGTTCCACTTGATCGAGAGAACCGGAAAAACCTGGGCACCATCTTCGATCTGACTAAACGCACCGATGCCCGGACCCAGACTGAGTCGGTCATTTATCTTGAACGAGACCGCGAAGATACTCCCCCCCTGAATGCCGTCGCGTTAGTCCCCGCCAACCTCTGAAGCGAGCGAGAAGGTGGGGATCGCGAGGAAAGTCGTCTTCTCATTGGGGGCGTATCGCAAGAAAGCACCGAGCCCCAGGGTGTTGGTCGCGCCCCAGGGACGCAAAGAGGCAAACCCCTGATCGCCCGAGAAGGCGTAATTGTCGCGGTTCCAGAGCAGCCGGAGCGCGATCGAATGCTTGCGGTCTCCGCGGATCGGGATATTGGCCTGCACGGTGACACGCGACACGTCGACTTCGCCGCGATCGAAATTGACCGGGAATTGAAAGAAGAACCCACGCGAGACCCGGATATAGGAGTTATCGGGTCGGCGCGATTTGGGTTGCGAGGCCGGCTGACTCGTCGGCGCCCAATCCTTGAGGAGCGGGCTATCCTTGAGATCTCCGAGATCGAGATCGTCGAGAGGGCTCGTGACGAGGAGTATGAGCAATAGAGCAGTCACGCAAACCCCTCATGGTAGAGCTGGAAAAGCGGGACGCTGCCCGCATGATTCATAAGCCCGCTACTGTAAAGCCGGAAGCCTGGAGTCGTCGCCAAACGGATTCAGCTTCGAGGACAGCGGCGGGTCGCCTCCGGTCAAATCCGTCCATGTTCCCCATCCGCGAAAGCCTCTCGGCTCTCGCTCCGGGTTTCATGAACAATGCGGGGGGGCCCGCCCGGACAGTACATTCGCTCGAATCACTTCCGCAGGAAGTTGAGGGCAGCCTCCGAGAAAGTTCTCGGTAGTTCGAGTGCAGACCTTCAGCGAATTCAATGGAGGGACAGGTGGGTTGATCGGCTGGCCGCTCCGAGTTCTAACCCACTCGCCGGGGAGATCGAGCAGTTATCGCGCGAGCTTTTAGGTGAGTCCGCCGCCGAGCGCGGCCCACGCTCCTTCTAATAACACTTAAAGCGAGATCTCACACGCATATGGAGGGCTGGCTTCAGCCCTCCGCGTCGTTTGTATCGTGTGTAAAGATCGCGAGAAGTCTCGACCGGTGGGACTCAGTCGGGTGAACCGAGCTGATCGATTAAGAATGCGTAGATCAGGGCGGTCCTTTTGAGGTGTTCAAAGCGGCCCGACGCGCCGGCGTGCCCCGCTTCCATCTCGGTCTTGAGATAGAGGGGGCTCTCCCCCGATTTGACTTCGCGCAACCGCGCCACCCACTTTGCCGGCTCCCAGTAGGTGACGCGGGGGTCGGTGAGCCCGGCCAGGACGAGCAGGGCGGGGTACTCTTGCGCCGTGACATTTTCGTAGGGAGAGTAGGCCGCGATCGTATCGTAGGCGTCGCGGCTTTCGAGCGGGTTACCCCACTCGGGCCACTCGGGTGGGGTCAGCGGAAGTTCTTTATCTGACATCGTGTTGAGAACATCGACAAAGGGCACGTCGGCGACGATTGCTCCAAAAAGATCGGGCGCTTGGTTGGCGACAACTCCCATCAGCATCCCCCCCGCACTTCCTCCGACCGCCGCGATTCGACCGGCTCGCGTCCACCCTCGCTCGACGAGTGCTCGCCCGGCGTCGATAAAATCGCTGAAGGTGCGCTGCTTGTTCTCTCGCTTAGCCGACTCGTACCAGTCGTAGCCCTTATCCTTACCGCCTCGGATGTGTGCGATCGCGTAGACGAAACCGCGGTCGACGAGACTGATCGAGCGGATCGAAAACGAGGCTGGAATCGAGATACCGTAGGAGCCGTAGCCGTAGAGCAGGACCGGGTGGCTCCCGTCGGGCTCGAGCCCGTTGCGGTAGAGGAGCGTGACTGGAATGATCTCCCCGTCGCGAGCCGGCGCACTGATCCGGCGCGTCACGTACTCTTCCGGATTGTGGCCACTCGGGATCTCCTGTTCTTTGCGCAGCACCCGCTTGCGAGTGCGCATATTGTAATCGTAAACCCGACTCGGGGTTGTCGGGGACGAGTAGCTAAAGCGGAGCGTATCGGTCACAAACTCCGCGGTGCCGACGAGCCCGAGGGAATAGGCCTCCTCGTCGAATTCTACCGAGTGCTCCTCACCACTTTCGAACTCGCGGATGACGATCCGCGGCAGCGCGTTTACGGTCTCGAGTCGGACGAAGAAATCGCGCTTGAGAGTGATCCCTTCGATCAAGTGACCTTTGGTGTAGGGGACGACATCCTCCCAATGCTCTCGACCGGGCTGCGCAACGGGGGTTCGCACCACTCGACCATCCTTTTGGTTACCTTCGCGGACGAGCAAGTAGAACGACTCGCCACGGTGGTGAAGATCGACGATGACTTCGGACTCGCGTGCTTTGATCATCCGCGGGCTCGTGGCGGGCTCGTCGCGCGGAATCACCTGACACTCCGAGGTCGTGTGATCGTGCGAATCGATAATGATGAACTCGCGACTCTCGCTCTCATCCACCGACGTAAAGAAACCGTCGTCGGGCTCGTAGTAGACTACGGGGTCAGAGTCGGGATCCTCCCCGAGTCTGTGGCGCTTGATCCACTTGGTGCGATGGTTGTCGTCTAGAACCCCGTAGATCACCTGTTCTGAGTCCGACGACCAGACTGAATTTCCGGAGGTACCCGCGATTGAGACGGGTAACTCGCTTTTGCTCGCGAGGTCGACGAAGTGGATCTCGTATTTTTCAGAGCCGAGAAAGTCGACTGCATAGGCGAGTCGCTCGTGGTTTGGGCTCGGGTCAACACTGACCACTCGGCAGAACTCTTTGCCGCGGGCGAGTTCATTTACATTGAGAATAATCTCTTCCCCCGATTCGGAGCCGACCTGTCGACGACAATAAAGCGGGTACTCCTGACCCGTTTCGAAGCGGCGGTAGTATTCAAACGGACCGTCGGGATCGGGGACCGAGCTGTCGTCCTCTTTGATTCGCGCTTTGATCTCTTCGTACAGCGTCTCACGGAGTCCTTTGAGATGTTGAATAGACGCTTCGGTGTAGGCGTTTTCGGCCTCGAGGTATTCGCGGATGTCGGCGTCGAGCTTCGAGGGATCTCGAAGCACTTCTTGCCAGTTGTCGTCGCGAAGCCAAGCGAACGGATCGTGGCGTTCTACCCCGTGGAGAGTAATCGAGTGCGGGATCTTCTTAGCGCGGGGAGGCGTGGAGGCGTTCATCGTTTCTCTCGATTTCGGTACCTGCGAGGCTCTGCCGCCGCAGCTTGGGTAGAGGGTGAAATACAAAATCGTCACGACAACTTTGAGGAGAGCGTTCGGAATGATCGATTGATTCTCGGATGGATGGACAGTCTGAGGCAACAGAACTCCTTCCCAACTCGGCGGATTCGGGGCTGCGAAATTCGGGGAGCCGATCAGATTGGGGTAATCAGGCAGATTGGGGCAATTAGGCAGATTCGATTCGGCATTTGTCTGCCAACTCTTCCCGACGGATCGGAACCTGATCGGGCCCAAATCGGCTTATCCAGAGTCCAGACTCGCGAGAACCACAACTTCTATCGACCTTCGTATACCTCGGGAGGAAAGACCTGGCGTGCTCACTCAAATCAGTCGGATCGTTACTCAGTCGGATCTCTTTGTGCCGACCCGCTTGAGGCGGAAGAACTGCTTGCGGTCGGGGTCGTCACCGTGCGGGTCTGAGAGGGTGATCACGAGATGGCTGGGGGTCGGGCACTCGTAGACGACGCGGGTGGGGAAGTCCTTGTCGGGGTTTTCAAACGTGGCGCGACGATTCTCAGCATCGATCTCGGTGGCGGTGAGCTGGTCCGCGCGCTTGCCGGCGGGGTAGGGGATAAAGATGACGTCTTCGCCCATTAATGCGAATCGTTCGAATTCGTAACTCGCGACCCCTTTTTTCTGATGGCTGAACTCGGTGTAACTCAAGAGCATCCCGCCTTCGGGCGTCGTGTAGTGGGCGCGCAAAAGCGTCTCCCCGATCGGCCCTTCCCAGCTTCCCGATAAAAAGGAGAGCCCGTGAAGGGCTGAGTGCGTTGTCGGCTGGTCGTCTGCTTGACGGCAAGAAACGAAAGCCGCAATCGTTGCGAGTACGATCGCGACCATCGTTAAGGCGAGCTGAGCGCGAGATATCATGAGCCTCGACCGTCCGCTATTCGAAGGGCAGGAGCGTCGGAGCCCAGCCGATCGGAGGAATTTGAGAGTGTGACATGCGTGAGTAGGGGACGAACCGACTCGGCCGCGGTGGTCCCCCGCCACACCCGAGCGGCGAGAGCGATCCGTAGCTAAAGTAGGTCCGCCGCTCGAGAGCGTGCCAACCGTAGCGGGGGTTGCGGCAAGGCGCGCAGTGATCGAATAGTTCGCGGCGGAGATCGACCTTGAGCTGCGCCGCAATCGACGGCGATTGGGGTTCGCTCGGCTTTGGCTTCTTGAGAACGTCGAGAAGCGAATCGGGCTCTGTAAGCCGGTCCCTCGGAGCTGGCTTCTCGAGCGGAATCAGCGGCTTTACATTTTTTGGGACTGAATCCTCGGCCGGGGTGACGCCCCAGGCTGGGGATAGAGCGAGCGCGACCCAGACGACGAGACAATATCGGAGTTTGAACACGAGTTCCTCCTTCTTGGCCCGATTGTCGTCGGCTCCGGCTGGCTGTCAACTACTGGGGGAATCTCAAGTGAACTCGTCCGAGATCCCGATAACGGCTGAGAAGGGAACTCTCTCCACAGATCGGTAGCTGCTTCGAAAAGGGGAATCCAGTGCGACAAATCATCATGGGAGGTGGGGCGTTTCTCGGTATGGTCCTCACCGCTTACTTCTTTAGCCAGAGTGCGGTGGCGTCGGGGCCGCTACCGCGAGCGGCCGAGTTCGTCCGGCGCGCGTCTCGAGAACCACATCTTCGCAACCAGACGGTCTTCTTCTCGATCGAAGGGAACCATGACGCCGAGGCGTGGCTCGACTTCTTCTTCTCGAGTTTCAGTACCGCGAGTTGGGTTTACGACGGAACCGAAGAGGCGGATTACCTCCCCGGTCCGAAGATCCCCCGCGATGTCATTCTTCTCAAAGCCGACGCGACGAGCCATCCTCAAGACTTTGTCGGTACCGAGATGTTTGACCTCTTGCACCAGGGACAACGATACCAACTCCTGATTTCAGTCGACAATGAGCGCAGCGTTATCGAGGTCCGCGGTTACGAAAATTGGCAAGAGCCGGTGGTCTATCAGAAAGAGTTCCCATTCTTACCGAGCGCGCCCTAGCAGCCCGCCCGAAAACTGGTTTCGATGCGGGAGGTCGAGAATTCGAGCC
>CAYZYD010000051.1:0-12028 GCA_964482505.1 uncultured Planctomycetia bacterium
AAGTCGCGTATCCCCTCCCTGTTTATCATGTCGTTCCCGTTGCTGCTGATGCTCATTATCTTCGGTGGTATGGCGGGGGGTGCGATTTTTGTCACGTCGCGCCCGGTCTGGTTGGTCAATGGAACCAGCAAATCATATCGAGTTCAAATCGGTGGCGAAGACTACTCACTCGAGCCTTACAGCGCTGATAAGATTCGTGTGCAGCCGGGTCAATTGAATCTGCAATTCTTCGAGTGTCCAATTCCAATTCCCGCCCGAACGATTGAGCTGAAGGACGACTCGTCGTTTTTCGATCGGCTGCTGGTCAATGACTATTGGGTGATCAATCCCGACCGGCTCGGGATTGTGATCAAGCAAACCGCTGAATTTGTCGTTAGTGGCACCGCCCCTGAGCCCACGACCGAAGTTTTCGTGGGGAGAGACTATTATAATTTCAAGGGGGTGGACTTTGCTTTTCGCGAGTTTCCCGACAGTGTGAACGTCCCCTCCGGCAACAGTATCCGCAAACGGCGGATCGATCATTATTGCCCCCCGGACTTAAGTACCGATCTCGATATAGCAACGTCCTACTTGCCACAGGGTTTTGAGATGCAGTATTTTCAAGATCGGCTCCGTTTTTATCCAGAAGAAGAATTGACGCTCTCTTACACCATCGGTCGAGTCCAGGCTGAAGACCCAGCCAAAGCTATTGAATTTCTCGAGAAGGGACTTGACCGTCGCCCGATCCTTGTCGATTGGCACCGCATCTACCAAAGCCTCTGCGAACAGTTTCGACCCGATCATGATCTGCTCGCGGAGTACCGCGGCCGGCTCGAAGCCCATCCTGGCGAACCGGCATTAAAGTACCTTCTCGGCCGCGTAACTCCCGACCACGAGAAAGCGAACCAGCTCTTCTTGGAAAGCGAACAGGGGGCACGCCCGATCGGTTTTGGTTACAACGCTCTCGCCTATGGTGAACTGGCGCGCGGCAACTTCAAAACCGCATACGAATATTCAAAACAGGCTTGCGAGCTCTATCCCGATAAGTCGTCGTTTTCGGACCTTCGTCTGAGCTGCCTCTGGGCGCTACGAGCTTTTGATCAGATCGGCCAGCGGGCGACCAGAATGGCGGCGGACAATCCGAGCGATTCAAGAGCCTTGCTGCTCGGGATCAGCGCTCTCGCGGCGGCGGGATCACTCGAGCAAGCCGACACAGAGATCCATACATACGTGCAGAGATTCAAGACCGAAATCCAGTCCGATGAGCTCGATTGGATCGAGCGAGAAGCGCAATTACTGGTCGCCTACTCCGGGAAAGATTACGGACGCTACTACGAGCTACTCGCCCTTCAGCGTCCCGAGCAAGCGAAGATTCAGAAAGCCCTATCGAATACTCATCTCGACGCGGCTCGGAATGCGCTGAGTCAGTACTTCTCAGAAGACGCGGGGTATTGTCTCCTAACCTATACTTTGGCCAAACGTCTGGGCGATGAGAACGCGGCGAGTGCGCTTCTCGATGAGTCTTTACAAGTCCTCAAGGGTGGCGACCTAGACCAGCGTATCGCTGCGGGGCTCTTTCGCGAACAACCCTTCGATTTGGAGACCTTCCGAAACCTTGGGCTCCAGCCGACCTTTAAGAGAGTCGTCGCCCTCGCATTGGGCGTTACCCACTCGGGCGAACAGGCGGAACTCATCCAGCTGACAAAACGGCTCAATTATGACCCGGGCTTCCCCCAGCATATTATCGAGGACTGGACCCGTACCCCATCAGATCGGTGAAGGAGGACGGGTCACGAGCAGCGAAGCCCATTGTGTCGACTTTGTGATTCGCCGCCACGCTCGAGGGATTGCTCGCATGATTCACGACCCCGCCCCCGCGAAGTCGTAGGACGCTTGGAAGCCACGTCATACATTTAATTGCGGGTGAAGGCGAAGATCTGAGCGAAATTCTGAGGTCGCGGCGGTATTTCCATCTATTTCTCTGTCTGTTCAGTTTCTCGAACTGAAGTGTTGAGGGCTCTGGAAGGTGGAAATTTGCGGAATCACATAACCCTGCGGGCGACCTCTTGGGCTCTCGGTCTCGCCTGCACTCTGCTTCTCTCGGTCTCCTGTATCCCCGCAGGATCTGAAAGCGACGGACCGTCAATCGCGACCTGGTCGCGGACATTTGGCACGGATTCGCCGAACGATCCTCAATTTATCGTCGCGGGCAATGATGGCTCGGTACTGATCGGGGCAACCAAAGACGGTAGCGGCCACTGGCTTGTCTGCGCCGATAGCTCAGGCCAAGCACGCTGGACGGCGACCGCCGAGACCGGCGTTCAGTTTGGCGGCGCCGACCGAGTGACGGACTACTCGCCGATTAGCGACGGTGGCTTCTATTTGCTTGGGGTGAACGCCGGGGAGCCGGGTTTTGCAAACCTCGCTCGAATCGATGCCAGTGGCAATATCATGTGGATTCGTACGGTAGGGGTCGACTCGGCCGCTCGCGCCGTCGGGACGCTCCCCAACGACGACGCTGTGATCGCATGCCGGGATAACGAAGGCAGCCTTGAAACCATAATCTACGCGTCCAACGGGAGCTTTGGCTCGCGGCAATCGACGATACAAATCGGTTTTCCTGGAACGCGGGTCGAATTCTGCGAAGTCGACGACGCAGGTCGAATCATCGTTGCGGGTCGAAACTTTAACGCCGACATCTTAGTCGCCGCTGTCAACGCACAGGGTACTTTCTTGTGGCAAACGATCTTGCCCGTGCCAACCCTTAATCAGCTCATATTCCTCGATCTCGTTCGTTACGGAGACTCATGGCAATTGGCCACGTTTCGGCAATCCGATGGGGGCGCCGACGAAGTCGTTGTCGCCCGCGGTAACACGATCGACGGAGCAGTCGCGAGCGAATCCACTATCGTTCTTCCGAACACCGCATTCCTACCGTCGGTCAAGCCACTTCCCAACGGAGATGTCCTCGTCACGGTTATCGATAGTAGCTCCAGTCCCGATCGTTCCTTTCTGCGCCGGCACAACTCGGCTGGAATTCTCTTGTATGAAACCGAGGTTATCGATCCAGATTGGCTCGACGATGACAACGTGCGCGCGGCGGATATCCATGTACTCGGCACGAATGAGATCCTTGTCTCCGGTAGGATTCTCGACAATATCGACCAGCTCTTTGTCGCCAAGTTTACCGATTCCGGCCAGTTCATCGATTCGTGCTCGCGGTCTGATCTCAGCATCGAGACCGGCACGGTCATCGGCGACGGCGGCGGTTCCGACCGTGGTTTGTTAGCGGGGCGCGCCTACGAGAGTGGTGTGCTTGAGAACGAAGGCCCTTGGGGTCTGATGATGGGCGCGGACCTCGAGCCGATTTGGGAACGAGTCTGGACCCGCAGTACTTTTGAAGAGTACTTCGCCGCCACGCCGAGCCATAACCGAGACGGCGGATTTGTCGTCGCGGGAGTTACTTCTATCCCCGACCCGCGCAGCTCGAGTTCAATTCAATCGACGATCTTTGAAGTCGATAGCAACGGATTGCCAGTCTGGATCGCGACTCCCGATTTTGAAACCGCAAACCTCGCGACCGACGTCACTCAAACCGACGACGGCTACGCGGTCTTGATCATGCTCGGTACATTCGGGGGCGAACAGGGTTGGGCGGTCGGCGAGCTCAATTCGACCGGCGACTGGATTCGAACCCGACTCGTCGACGCCCCCGATCAAAGGCCAACCTCGATTCGCCCCTACCAAGATGGTTACGTCGTCGCCGGCGACAGCCCCGGAAACAATGATTGGATTGCGCGGCTCGACGGCGACTTAAACCTCGCCTGGGCCCAGCGGGTCTCGAACGGTTGGGACGACGTCGTCGACTGTATCCCGCTCGGTGATGAACTCGTGGTTGTCACTGGGGCCCCCGAGGGCATGACCGGCCTTATCTGGCTCGATTCCGACGGTGAAGTCCTAGCCGCCAAGCGCTACGGCGGCCCGAACTCAGAGAATCCGACGGCCGCAGATAGGACGGCCGAAGGCAACATCGTAGTGCTGGCTGAGAGCTACAGCTTTGGCGGTGGACTGGGGGCCAACTTCTGGCTCGTAGAAATCGATCCGAGCGGGACCGTCGTCTTTGAAAAAAGTTACTCAACCGCGGGGGCGGACATTCCGAGGGCCCTCTCCTCGACCTCAAACGGTTTTCACTGCTTTGCGGGAATGACGAACGGCGTACTCGCCGGCGCGAACAGCGAGGTCTGGGCTTTTCAGGTCGATACCAACGGTGATGTTGCCGACAGCTGTCCGAATGGCATCGCTCAACCGACCGCCGCCACCGTCACGGACGAGACGACGAGTCTCACCGCGATCACGAATTGGACCACCGCCGACCTGCTGGCGAGTAACGAAGATCTCAACAACATCTTCCTCGATGGCTTCGGCGACTATCAGCAGACAAATCAGTGTTCGGGGATTGGCGAAGAAGCGTCCGCGCTGGTTGAAATCACACTAACTGGGCAGGGCGCCATCGAAAACCAAGACCCCGCGATCTTCTGCGTCGGCACTTGCACAGTTTCGGTGCCGCTGGGCTCGACCCTCAACCTTGAAGCATTTCCCGACCCAAACTTCGAGTTCGGCGGCTGGGGCGGTGATTACGACGGAACCCCGATCGAAGTCACCGGAGATCTCGTGATCACCGCGACATTCAACTCACTCGGCGGAAGCGGGACGAGCACGACGCTCTCAGATAGCACTTTTGAAGAGAGCAACTGGTCGATGGAGACCTACGAGACCAGCGGAGATAACGGCAATTTTGCCTACCAAATGCCCGGAGGCGATCCGCACCGGGTGATGTACTCAGAGGTCTTTGGGATCTCCTCGGGCGCCATCTCGACTGTCCTCCACCTCTACACCGCTGAGACCTACACCCCGTCGATCGAGGGGCCGATTTCGAGTATCGACTACTCGGAGATTAATGCCCTTCTCGATCTTCCTCCGAGCGGAGTCCTCGCGCCCACAGACTCTGTCGAAGGCTCGGTCGGCTGTATGCAAGACGGGACTCTCTACGTCGCGACAACATTCTTTGATATCACGCGCGCGAGCGATACGACTGCAACCCTGACGGGTCTGGTCGCGAGCGACTTTGAATCTGCGAGTGGCACAAACCCCGACTTCTCAACCAGCGGTGGTCCGATCACATTCGGCTACGCGCGTCGGACGAGCACTGCCCAGAACTTCGTGATCTTTGCGATGCAGCACAAAATGGACGACTGGTCGGTCACGATTCACCAGTAAGCCTACCGTGGTTGAGTGCTTTCGAGTCGCGGTCCATCGCGATACGTAACTCTTGTGGGCGCCCTCAGCCCAAGATCCCTGCCAACTGGACGCCCGGCTCGGTTTCGAGCCGGGCGTTTTTTGTGACTGTTGTGTCTCTGATAAGGGCAGGTCGATCTGGCGCGCCCCGCCTCCATCGACGGGGTTGCGAGGGTCCGCTTATCGGATTCTCGAGAATTCAGAATCCAGGGGTTCGAAGCAGCGCGAAGAGACCAGTGCACTCAGGGCCAGGCCAGTGCTTCACCTTCGGAACCCCAACCGCGCCTGGCCCAACCTTTTCTCCCAGCCGGCCTGCCAAATGTCGAGCGGCGCAGCAGCGAAATCGATCTTCGAGATCGATTCCGCGGCTGCGCCGCTTCGGCATTTTGCAACTCTGTCTCTACTACTGGCTACGCCCGACTCTTCACGCGTTTGCGCTTCTTGTCGTTGTAGTAGTAATAGTAGTAGTACTCGCCCCCACCTCGTTGCTTCGTAAACTTGTTCAAGAAGACCCCGAGGATGTTGCTCTGAACGTTGGTCAGGAGGTGCTTCGCCCAGGTGACCTCCTGCTGCTCGGCCTGACCAGCCCCGACGACGAAAACACTGCCGTCGACGGCGGATGAGATCGTCAACGCGTCCCCGACCTTGTTGATCGGCGGAGTATCGAAGATCACGAAGTCGTAAGACTGCTTGAGTTCGGCCACGAGACGCTGGAGTCGAGTCGGGTCGAGGAGCACGACGGGGTCGGCGACCTGCGGGCCCGCGGGGAGGATATCGAGATTCTCAACCCCCGAAGACTGGACGAGATTGAGGGCTCCGAGTTGACGCCCTTCGAGCTCTTCGTCGGTCATAACCCCTTCGAGCAGTTGACTCGCATTAACTCGCGAATCGAGCACTGTCGAGAGACCCGCGTGGTTCGGCACCCGAAGCAGGTTGTGAACCTGGGAGATTCGTAGATCGCCGTCGATCAACACGACGCGGGCACCCTTGCGGGCGAGCGCAACCGCGAGGTTAATCGAGACGGTCGTCTTTCCTTCGCGCGCAATCGCGCTACAGACCATGAGCGCGCGGATGCCGAGATCACTCGACACCGACTGGAGAAGCGTCGCCGCGGTGTTGAATTTCTCGGATATCTCGCTCTGGAGCGGAGCGTCGACGAGCAGCCGGTCGTTCTCGGGCTCTTTGGGGATGATCCCGAGGAGCGGCAGGTTGAGGTGACGGCGGATGTCGTGCTCATTCTTCATGCGCGTATCGACGTATTCGACGATGTAGACGATTCCGAGGGCAAAGATAAACGCCATCAGCATGGTGAGGGTGAGTGGACCGAAGCCGCCACCCCGCAGGACGACTGGAGTCGCCTTAATCGCCGGGTCGTAAACGATGACCGAACCGAGTCGACTGTCGGCGTACCAGCGCACCTCTTTCTCGACTTCGCGCAAATTAGCGAGCCGCTCTCGAGCGTCGGCAAGCGCCGCTTCCTTGGGCGCGTACTGACGCCGAAGATCTTGGACTTCCCGAAGCTCTCCCTGCAGCCGCTCGACCTGCTCGCGGTAGACCTCACGACTGAGCTGCATACTGCCCCGTTCGCTGATCAGCTCGCGCGTCTTGGCTGAGAAGCGTTGGAACCGCTCCTGGATCAAGTTGCCTTGCTCTTCTGCTATCGCATTCTCGAGACCGATCATCTTGGCCCGGATCTGTTTCATGTCCGGGTGCTCGGGCGCGAGCGTCGGGATCTTGGTCTCGTAGGTGAGCTTGACCTTGAAGAGTTCTTCGCGCAGTAGCTCCATGCGCTTGTTTGTCACGAGGAGCGCTTCGTGCGCGTCGTCGCGACGATCCCAGGAGTTCTTGGAGATGCGCTCCTGGATCACTTTATCCTGCTTGCGGACCATCGCATCGAGCTCGGCATCGCGGTCTTTGTATTCGAGAATTGCCTCACGGATGAGCTTTTCCTGCGAACTCAAATCTTGGGGCGTCACTTCGCGGGCGGCGCGTTCAACCAAGCGCTCAGCCTGCGCGATCTTCGCCTGCAGGTTGTCGATGTAGCTCGTGACCGTCTCGCGCGCCTTCTCGTTGTGAAACTGATAGGCGCCCTCTGCCATCGCCCACGAGAGGAGCAGTGCAACCGCTTCGCTTTCACCTTCGGCGGTGATGTCCGCGATCTCACGATCACGACTGGTCGAGACCGAGACGACGTTGGTCAGGCTTTCGATCACCCGACTGTGGGCAGTCTGCGGATCGGGGTACTTTGTCTTGATCGCGCGCCGACCCTGTTCGATCGTCTGCTGGAATTCTCCTTCGTTGAACTCGGCACTCTCGAAGTTGCTTTCACCCGTGACGAGGGCCGCGGCGACTTCGAGGACGGGCCGGTGGGTGAGCGTCGACTCTTTGGTCGAAAGCGATAATCCGTCGAGGACGTTAATCCCGATGGGCGGCTGATTCTGGCCTTCCCCTGAACCTAAGATGACTTTCGACGTCGCTGAGAAGTGATTGCGCTGACTGTAGGACACCCACACCAAATGCGCGCCGACGATCAATACGAAGATCGGGAAGAAGAGGAGCCACCGCCTCCGGATGATCGCGAGATACTCTTTGAATTCCATGCCTAGGCCTCTCTTTAGCCGTGACTCTCGTCGATTAGTTAGCCCGATTCCCCGACGAAAGCGCTCGCGTCGCTGCCGGGCAGCTCTTCCCTGCTATCGGAACCCGGAGAAGTCAAAATGAGACTTTTTTTGGAGTCGACGGGGTCCCGCCACTCAGAAATCTGCGGGTAAGTGACGGCTGGCGATTCGAGTTTCCGATAAGGGTCTTCGACCGAGAAGCTGGGCTCGTACCTGAGAAGGCCTTGATCTGCTCGGGCTAGGTGAGTAAACGAAGATTCGTGTAGAAGTTACATGCACCCTGTAGCGAGAAGTCAGCGGGCGTTCGCTGGCAAGGAAGACGGACGGCGAGATGCGGGCTGAGAAGACGATCTCCGGCTGGTGTCCGGATGGCCCCCGCATTTATAGATAGCTGCGCGGTCGTATCGAGGCGACGGGCTCCAGTGATCGGAACTTTCCGCGAGCCACCGGTCAACCCGATGGGACCCTTAACCGACACCTTTAACCGACCCCCTTAACCGACAAGGAACTCACCGATGCCTTCCCATACTCCTCGACCCGCGCGGTCTCTCAGGATCGTCACCGCGGCGAGCGCGCTCACCCTGCTCGCACTCTTCACAGGTTGTGGATCGAGTGAGAAGCAGGAAGAAGAGAAGCAAATCCCCGAGGTTCAGCGCCGTTACGACGACATCTACCTGCTCCGCTCGGGAGGGGTGCGCACGGATAAACATATGGGTTATCTCGTCGAGGAGATCGCTCAGACTCCGCAGGGTGAAGTCGTCTCGTACGTGGTTTGCGATACCTCGTTTAAGCGGCTCGGCTTCTACCTCGCCGACGGTTCGACCTACCGTTACCGCGAGCAAGACATCACCGCATACGATCTCGTCGGTCGCTTTCAAGTCGGTCAAAGCCTCGAGCAGCTCTTCGGTAAACCCGGACAGTACGATATTCGCCCCAGCAAGTTCGATCGAGCCGAGCCCTCTCGATCTGAGCCGCCCGCCGGCTCCTGATGCGGATACCGGTCGGTCGCTCCGAATTCGTCGTCTTTGGCGTCGCCCTCGCGCTTCGGGCTGCTCTGATTTTTCTTCAGTCCGAGGCCGACGCACCCTTCGATTTCACTCTGCTCGGTGAAGAGCTCGAAGTATCGCGAGCCGCGCGGCTCCCTAATTCAGAAGAGCCCTGGCGCCGGGCGCCGGGTTATCTCGGCCTGATCTCGATCACCACCGAGGCGCCCGCGAGTGAGCCCGCTCGACTCCCGCGCTACCCCTTTCCCACGCAGATCGAGAGTAGCCCCTATCTCTCCGCCCAGCCCGAGCTCTTCGGTCTTCGCTGGTTCCAAGCACTTATCGATTCGCTATCCGCGCTTCTTCTCACCCTGCTCGCGCGGCGCGCAATTCAAGTCGGCGACTCTTCTCAACCAAGTCGGCTAGAGCGAGCCATCCCCTTGATCGCGGGGCTCTTCTACGCCCTCTTTGGATTCGCGGCCTTTCGGTCGATCCAGATCGGGCCCGAGAGTGTCGGTTTCTTTTGGTTACTTCTCGCGATGACTTTGCTCCTGCGTCCCGCTCGCTGGACATTCTTAGCGGCTGGTCTCGCGCTCGGCGCCGGACTTATCATCGACAAGCAGCTCGTCTGGACGGTGGTACCGTTCGGCGTTGCGCTCGCTCTCGCCAAACCAAAGACCTGGCTCGGACTCGCGCTCTTCGCCCTCGGAGTTTCGATTATCCCCGGAGTTTGCCAATTCGAAGTCCTCCGAAAGAGCGATACAGCGATGTGGCTCTCAAGCGACACCGGGATCCGTGCGTGGCAAAGTTCTCGGATGCCCGAGTTGACCGGGGCGATCCAGCCCTGGGAAGCGGAGGCTCAGTTTCACAACCTCGCCCCCTATTCGTACGCCGAGAGCTCGGGACAGCTTCTCAGGGCCGCCTTGAGCACTCCCTACGAGAGTGCGGGAGCGTGGGGGAAGACGCTCGGCTTTTGGGTTTCGAAACTCGCCGGGTCGCTGAGCGCTCGACTCAAGAGTTCGCTTCTCGGATACCGCGCCGAGCAAGCGGGATGGTTGACACTCTTTCAGATTCAACTCGGAGCGATCTTTATTCTCGGTCTTGCCGGTCTCTGGTCGTTCGGGGCCAGTCCGTTCCTCGGGCTCTACCGAGCTAGCGTCGTCGGGTTGCTCCTCGGACTGACCTTCGGCTTGGCAACGGATAGTTGCAGGCTCAGCTTGGCCGGCCTGCTCTGTCTGTCGGGGGCGCGGTTTGTCGGAGCCTATTGGCAGCAGCGCTCCTCGCGGCACTGGATCGCCTTCGGACTGGCCGCGGTCGCGGTGACGGTCTCGACGCTGACTCAGGGTCGCGACTTCGACCTCGAGCCCGTGGCCGAATATTACCTCGTCGCAGGAGTCAAACGGCAAGAGCAGATGATCACCGCTCTGCAGAGCGGTGAGACCACGGCGATCGAAGACCATCGCGAAGCGGCTCAGCAAGCCTTCGCCCGGAGCGCAAGGCTCTACGACTCGAGCCGAGAGAGTCGCGTCACCCAACTCGGGGCGATCCTCGCCAACTATTTCTTTGGCCAGACCGAAGAGTCGATCGCAGAGCTTACGGCGCTGACGCAACCCACGAACCCACTCGACGGCGAGAAGTACTCGATCGCGGGGCCCGAACTGCTGACGCTCCTCGCCAAGTTCAAGCTCGACAACCTAACGGCCGAGCGGATGGCGGAGATCGAGGGCGATCTCTTTCGAGCTCTGAGGTTGTGCCCCGAGTATGCACCGGCGAGCGGTCTCCTCGGCGAATGGCGCGAGGCTCGCAGCGAGTGGCCGCTCGCTCTGAGCGAGTATGAGCTCGCCCGCAAGCGTGATCCCAATCGCCCCTTGTACGCCCTCCAAGAGATCCGTATCCGTTTGATCCAATACCAATTCCCGGTCGCGCGTCGTCTGCTCGATAAGCTCAAAACGCGCGGCCTCGAGTTCGACGCACGGGAACAGCGCTTACTCGCTGAGGTTGAACAAATGCTCCAAGAAAAGTCGAGGTGAGGGTTGGCCTCGATATCTCGGCCGCGCTCACCCGTCGACCGACCGGAGTAGCGCGTTACATCGAACGGCTCGCGGGCGAGCTCAACCCTCTGCCAGAAGTCGAATCGCTGGAGCTCTTTTGCCGCCTTTCAAAGCTCAAATACCCGGAGCGACTCCTCAGTTGGGACACGCCCGATCTCAAAGTACTCACCGGGATACCCTGGCTGGATCACCCTCAGTTTGAACGCGCCGCCCTCGACCTTTACCACGCCCCCGATCTACGCCTGCCCGCGGTCGCCCTAAGTTGCCCCATCGTGGTGACAATTCACGACCTCGCCGCTCTCGAACGCGACGACCACGCTTCGTCGAGATTCCTCGAACAAAAACGCGAGCAATACCGAGAGGCCGTCGCGCGCGCGCGAGTGATCGTCACTCACTCGTCCGGGGTTCGGACGCGGGTCGCAGGCTCGCTCGAGGTCGATCCCGATTGCATTCGCGCCGTTCCCCTCGCGAGCGGACTCGGTGGTCTCACCCCCGACCGCTGGCGCCCCGTCGCCAAGACGCCGCAAACTCTTCTCAGTGTCGGCGGACCGAGCGTCCGCAAAGGCAGCGACCGAATCTTAAAACTCTACGAAGTGTGGCGACAACTCGGTTGGCAACCTGAGATCGACTGGGTCGGCGACGGCGACCGCGATCTCGCCCAAGAGCTCGCCAACGGGATGGCCACTCTCGGAGGTCAGCTCCGTTTCCACGGACTCGTCTCGGACGCCGAGCTGAGCCAACTCTACGCAAACAGCGACGGAGTCCTGCTGCTCTCGACAACGGAGGGATTTGCCATGCCGCTGCTCGAAGCGGCCATCCACGGCTGCCCGATCCTCGCTGCAGATTCCGAGATCGCACGCGAAGTTATCCGCGAGGGGGCAATCTACTTCGGCGCTGAGCCCCTGGAACCATCCCAGGAGTTCCTCAGGCCGAACGTTCGCGAATACCTCAGGCACACCGCCTATAAAGTCAGCAGCGACTTTTCGTGGAAGCGAACCGCCACCGAGACTTGCCGAGCCTACCGACTCGCGCTCGTTTAGTGGCGAGGACTAGCAGCCCGCCCGAAAACTCATTCCGCGCGGGAGGCCGAGCTTCCTTCGCC
>CAYZYD010000052.1:0-11949 GCA_964482505.1 uncultured Planctomycetia bacterium
GGAGCGGTAACTCACCGGTGCCGGCGCGTTCGAGCGAGGAGGCGAGCTTAGCCCCGGGTCCCGCCGACTCAAACGTAGCATCGCTCGAAAGGTGGGTAGGCGGCCAGGGAGGGTGCCTGAGACGAACGGCTTCAAGCGAGGATAGGAAGCCGCGGGATTTAAGTCCCAAGTCGAGGTTGAGCACGAAGCCGCGATCGTCATCGCCAAACCTCGGGACTCGCGAAAAGCCCGATTCAAATCTCCGGATCCAACGGACCATTCCCTCAAAACGAAACCAGAAGTCGTCACCAAACTCTCGACTATCGCGCGCCTTCTCGGGGCGAGGCACTTCGGACCGGAACGACTTCTCGGCGATGCGTTTCGATTCTGGGGCCAGAGCGGCGAGCTTTGAGGGGGGCACGCTTTGCAGAACTGAGAGAGCGGTAAACACCATCTCAGTAGCAAAACGGTGATAGCTCGTCGACGCTTCGAAGTTGAGCCCGCTTCCATCGAACTGGCTCGTGACCTCGTCATCGAGATTTGCGACGGCAAAGCGGAGCCAACCGAGTTCGGTCGGTCCTTCGGGGAGAACCGCGCCGAGGAAGACGAGCCCAGAGAGATTGGCGAGGTAGTGATTACCGCGCAGCGCCGCGTCCCACTCGAGCTCGGAGGCGATGTGGAGACCGTGTTCGTAGAGACTTCGCGCGAAGAGCGCTTGAAAGCCCGAATCAAACCGGTGGCCGAGATCGCAAAAGATCTCGTAAGTAACGATCCAATTGACCGCGCGCAGCGCGACGTCCATCGCACACTTCCATTGCACGCCGTAACGCGGAGGATTAAACGCGATAAAGTCGACGACTTGATCGGAAAACTCGGCCGCGTAGCGTTCCGAGGCCGCGGTTTGACCCCGCCTCTGAGCGAGTTGATAGGCGGCCGCGAGCTGGGGCAAGTGCTGCATCCGCCCGAGTTCCCAGGGACGTTTGATATCGGGGCCGAGCTGGTACTCGAAGTCTTGATGGGAGACCGAACGAGATCGATCAGCAGCCGCCGTTACGAAGGTCGGGAGCTCGAGCGAGCGCCGAGTAACGGGCCACCGGTAGCCGGAGAAGGGATCGACCTCCCAATCGATCGGTTGGTATCCGGGTGATAAACTCTGCGCGACCCGCTCCGATTCTTTGAGGTTTGCGCGGTTGACCTCGACGGGCTCACGGGGTCGGTTCCACGGAGTCAAACCGGAACCGAGCAGGTCGAACCGGTGCTCGAGAATTTCGCGCGCTCGCGCTTCAGTACTTTTTGAGTGGGCGAGAAGTTCAGCCTCGGGCCACGCGCGAAATCCGATCCGACATAGGGGACCCGGACGGTAGTCGAGCGTGTAGGTGGAATACCGTTCGTCGCGCTGACGCTCTCTCCATCCCGCGAGCTTTCGCAGACTGAGCCGCCAGATTTTCTGCGCGGTCACGTGCGGGGGAAGCTCCGTCGCGCGCCGGAGTCGTCGTTTGAGAAGGGCGATATCCAAACGGCGGCTGCTCAACGGTAATGAGTTTCTTTTTAGGAACCGGAATAACGACGCCGCGCGAACTCCTCGTAGGTCTTGGCGTAACGTCGCCTCGGCGGTCGGCTAGTTGGTCGCTGCGGCGCCGAATACGGCTTGGGCGAAGGCCCGAGCTCAGCAACCCCCGCGTCATCGAGGCGGTTCAATTTACGAAGAACGAGATAGGCCGTGGCTCCAATTAAATTGCCGAACAGAATCACCAAAATCCAAGGGAGCTTCTGTTCCTCTTCCTTGATCGCACAATCAATGAGCATCCAGACCCAGAAAACCTGGGCCCCGAAAGCGAGAACGATGGCAAACAGAAATATGGCGGGGACCAGTAGAGCCAAGGAAGACCTTTCGCAGAATGTTTGATGGAAATCTTGGTGAGATCATACAAACGGAGGTAACCGGTCGCAAGCTGGCGAGTCGGCCGCCGGGATTGACGATATCGCAGCACCTCAAGCGCTGCTAGGAGCACTGCCAGAAGCACTGCCAGGAGTTGCCGTCTTGCCGAGACGATTCTCGGAACCACGTATCAACAGGCTGCTGGCCCGCAAGTCACTCCGGAGTGCCCTAAAAGGAATGGGACCGCCCGCCCATCAGTCTCACTCAAGCTCAGCTTGTTTGAGCAGCGGATCCTCTTTGCGTCTTGCGCACGAAAAAGTAAATCAAGCAGCCGATGATTGACGCTAACAGGATGACTAAGAGCCAAACGATACGATCGTCGCCGCTTTCTTGCTGAATGCAGTCGATGAGCATCCAGAGCCAAAAGAGCCCACCGATTAACCAGAGACCGAAAAAGACAAGCCCAAGGATGCCTTCAATCATTAGAACCTCCAAGTGGGTTGCGGGCAAAGAGAGCGGATTTCGTCGACGCCGTGAGAACTCATCTTGGCTGAGCCAGGATCGCCTCATTCACGAGATCGCAACTGGGAAGAGGCTCGCTGAAGGCGGCGACTGAACGTGAATAGCACGGCCTGGTAATTAGGCCAGAGCGACGTAGGCGCAAAGTTTGTTAGTGTCAGTGGGTCAGCGGGTCGGAGAATCAGTGGGTTCAGCCAGTGGATCAGTGGATCAGTGAATCAGAGAATCAGTGGATCAGTGACTCACGAATTCGATGGATTAGGGGATTGAGCTGGCGAAGGGTCAGTGTAGGCGACGGAGACCGACGGATAAAGGAACCGATCGGTTTATTCTACGGTGGCGCTGCAAATTGACTTTGCTGAGATAGTTACAATTGAGGGGGTGGCACTGTACTGCGCTGGCGAACGACTTCGTAAAGGACGACCGCGGTCGCTACCGCAGCGTTGAGAGAGTCGATGTCGCCGGCCATCGGGATCGAGACGCGGAGATCGGTGGCTCGAAGCCAAGCCTCGGTGAGACCGTACTGCTCGCTTCCGACGACGATGGCGACCGGCTTCGTAAGGTCGGCATCAAAATAGCGCGTGCGCGCGTCGGGTGAAGTCGAGCCGGTCGTGACGCCGCGCTCGTGCAGCCAATTGAGAGTCTCTTCGCTACTCGCCTCGACCACCGCGAGCGAAAAGAGCGTCCCCAAACTCGCGCGGACCACATTTGGGTTGAAGATATCGGTCGCTTGGTCGCAGACAATCACCGCCGATGCGCCGACGGCGTCGGCAGTTCGCAAAATCGTGCCGAGATTTCCGGGCTTCTCGATCGAGACCGCAACCACGACGAGCGAAGCGTCGACCGACGCGAGTTGCGCGATCCCCCAGTCGGGCTCCGGGGCGACGGCGAGGAGTCCTTCGGGTCGATCGCGATAGGCGATCTTAGCAAAAACACCGGCCGAGACTTCGGTCACGCGGACGCCACACTGCGCTTGAAGGCGCTCGACAAGACCTGGCTCGTTTTCGCCGAGGTAGAGTTCGGGACAGATATAGAGTTCGTCCATCGGAAGCGCCGCTCGACCCGCGCGGTCGAGTTCACGATAGCCCTCGATCAGAAAGCGCCCTTCGCGATCACGCCGTCGCCGTCCCCGCAACTTGACGACGCGTTTGATCCGCTCGTTCTTGGTGCTCGTGATCACCTCCCTCATCGCGGGCTCCGACTCCACTGAGCGAATGCTCCGCTCGGCAGTGGTCGCTGCTGACGATCGAGGCAGACCATCTCACCACTCGCGACAATACTGTCCGCGGGTGGCTCGATCAGGTTCGACAGGGCGAGCGGAGTAAAACCGGGTGAGTGGCTTGTCAGCAAAAAGAACTGCGCGTCCGAGGCGAGCAGCCGCCGCAGGACCTTGAGAAGCACCGGCAAATCACTCTCGATCTGCCAAACTTCGCGCTGAGTACCGCGACCGTAGGTCGGCGGATCGAGAATGATGCCGTGGTAACGACGGCCGCGTCTAACCTCGCGTTCGACAAACTTGACCGCGTCGTCGGTGATCCAACGGACCGGGGCCTCGGCAAGACCCGAGAGCTCTGCATTGTCGCGCGCGGCTTGGACACTCGTCTTCGACGCATCGACGTGGCAGACCTTGGCTCCCGCTTGTGCCGCGGCGAGCGTGCTTCCGCCGGTGTAGCCGAAGAGGTTGATCACTTCGAGTCCGGGTCGCATGCTCGCCTGCTCGCGGATAAACCCCCAAGAAGCGGACTGTTCGGCAAAGATACCGACATTGCCGTGCTCGTTGGGGCGGATCTGCCACCTGAGACCCGCATAACTCATCGACCAAGTTCTCGGGAGCGATCGGTGCTCCTCCCAGCGCCCCGTCCCTCTCGAACTCCGGTGAAAGGTCGCGTCGACGCGCTGCCAGAGCGCGAGGTCGTGGGGCGCCCAGACCGCGGCCGCCGAAGGTCGCACGAGTGTGTAGTCCCCGAATCGCTCGAGCTTCTGCTGATTACCCGAGTCGAGGAGTTCGTAGCCGTCGCCCTCGCCCATCACGAACGGCTCCGAGTTCTCAGCATCGCTTCGACCGCGCGCATGCCGTCGATCGCGGCCGACATGATACCGCCAGCGAAGCCGGCCCCCTCACCCATCGGATAGAGTCCCGTAGTATTGAGCGATTCGTAAGTTTCAGGATCCCGAACAATCCGCACCGGGCTCGAGCTCCGCGACTCGGGGCCCGTGATAATCGCCTCGGGATGGTCGAGTAGCGGTATGCGAGTTGTGATCTGACTCAGCCCCTCGCGCAGCGCTTCCACGACAAAACTCGGCATAAACTCATCAAACGGAGCCGGCGTCAGCGGCAACGGATAGGAACTCGGCGGGATCTCGGCGGAGAGTCGCCGGTCCAAGAAGTCACGCAAGCGTAGCGCGGGCGCTCCAAACTCGTGGGCCGCGAGTGCGGCGGCGCGGCGCTCGATCTCCTCTTGCCAACCGATGCCGTCGAGAGCGTGTCCACGACTCTGAAACTTCTCGGGCGGGATCGTGATGACGAAGCCGCTATTTGCAAACTCGCCGATACGCTTGTACTTCGAAGCTCCGTTGACGCAGATAAACCCCGACTTCTCGGTCGAAGGAAGTATCTCCCCTCCGGGACACATACAGAAGCTAAAACAGTCGCCACCCGCGCGCTTCGCCACCAAACGATAATCCGCTGGAGGCAAGTTGGGATGGCCCGCGGCTTCGCGGTACTGCATCGCGTCGACGACCGATTGGGGATGTTCGATGCGAGCCCCGAGCTGAAACGGCTTGGGCTCCATCCGCACCCCTCGCTCGGCCAGCATCCGAAAGGTGTCGCGAGCCGAGTGGCCGAGGCCGAGAAAGACGACCTCCGCGGCCAGCGTACCGCCCGGTTCGAGTTCGACTCCCGCAACGCGCTGCGCGGCTCGCGTGGATTCGAGGTGAAGCCCGGCGACCCGCGTCGAAAAGCGAAACTCGGTGCCCGCCGCGATGAGTCGCTCGCGCAGTCTGCGGATAATCGAAGGCAAACGGTTACTCCCGATATGCGGCTTCGCCTCGTAACCGATCTCTGCGGGAGCCCCGCAATCGATCAAAATCTTGAGAAGCTCGCCCACCCGCACATCGTGCACTCTTGTATAAAGCTTGCCGTCTGAGTAAGTCCCCGCGCCCCCTTCGCCAAAGAGCAGATTCGATTCGGGGTCGAAGGGTTCACCCTTGAGAAATCGAAACCAACTTTTCGAGCGCTCCTTAACCGGCTCGCCGCGCTCGATCACGATCGCCGGCGTTCCCGCTTGCGCGAGTCGATAAGCCGCAAAGAGCCCCGAAGGCCCCGCCCCGACGACGACGGGTCGCGGCTCAGAAGCTGGGCGCGCCGAGACCTCGGGCGGCTCTTCTTCGACATAGGGTTCGATCGGAACGCGTTTGCGCGTGTAAAGAGCCGCCTCGACCTCGGCCTCAAGGTCGAGCGCGAGCGAATAGAGATAACTCGGCCGCCGACCCCGTCGACTGTCGAGCGATTTCTTGACGATATGGAACCCGAGCACGCGATCCTCGCGGACCCGCAGAATCTTCGCCGCCAACCGACCGAGCTGTTCCTCGGGCTGATCGAGAGATAGAGTCACATTACGAAGCAGAACCGCCACCGCCACACCTTCCGAATCGCGCGATCATAACGGCTCGATGCGCGATTGGTAGCCGGGCTCTCCCCCGCCGCCGAGTCGCTGGGGTAGAAGAGCTCGGTGGGGGCTCGCGAGCAACACCCGATTTAATGAGTTTTGAGCTTTACCGCTCGCGCCGCCGCTGCGCGCGCTGCTTGCCTCGGCCGCGTCGGCCGAGCTTGCGGCGGGTCTTTTTCTTTTTTTTGCTGCGGCGTTCGGAAGGAGGTTTGACTTGGACCGCGCCGGGTTCGAGGAAGGCGCCGTCTAAGTATTTCGCCAGTTGGACGGGGATCGCGCGGAGGTCCCATTCGATATTGATCAGACGATCGTTCATCCGGTCGCGGGCGGCTAGGGCGCGGCGGCCCTTTTCGGTGAGGTCGCCCGAGGGTTGGAAACTGAGGCAGCCGATCGGCTTCGCCTTCTGGTGGACGAGACAGCGGTCGCCCTCGAGAAGGGGGCAAGTGAAGTTCTGGCGACGCCGACTCTTCTTGAGGTGCTGCTCCTCCTCGGCCACGAGTCGCTCGAGCAGGTCGCGACGCTTTCTGAGGCCCGGCTCGTCCCGAAACGCTCGGACAATCGAGAGCGCTTCGATATCCGAGATCCGCATCTGGTTGAATTCGCGCGTGCAGAGTCGGTGCGGGCGCACTTCGGGATTCTGCTCCTTGAAGGCCTTGATCGCTTCTCGCCACTCGCGGAAGAGCGGGGTGCGGATCAGATCGAGCTGGCCGAGCAATCGATCGAAGGCGAGGGACGGGTCCGGTTTGTCTCGGCCCTCTTCTTCACGAGGCTTTCGTAAAGTTGACTTCCGTTTGCCTTGATACTTCTTCTTCGAGCTCGCCCGCTGACTCGACTTCTTCGCCCCGCGCTTCTTCGACTGGCTGCGCTTCGAATCGCGCCGAGAGCCACCCGCATCACTTGGGCTGGCAAAATAGTCGTCTGCCAAGAAGTCGTCATCGTCGATCTCGACTTCGGAGTCGTACCCCTGCCGCGCCCGCCTGAGTTGCTGCAACCAGGGAGGTAGATCGTCGCCCCGCTCGTAGGCGTCGTCCTCCTGGTCGGCCTCAAACTCGAGCTCTTCGGAGAGAGAAAGCTCCTGGTGCGGTTGCTTACGCTTATCCCGATTAGACTGCGGACCACGGGCCTTCTTCGCCGGACGGCGAGATTTCCCCTGCTTCTTTTTTTTGCCTCGCTTTGAGGAACTCGATCGATCCCGTTTCTTCTGCGAAGGAGTATTTCGCTTCTTGGATCGCGAGCCTGATCGCTTCGCGCGCTTTTTGGCCATCATCGGATTCTGCGTAGAGGTGGGGGGACCCTTCCTCAATAAGAACGTTTCGCGTCGGACGCGCTCGCTGGTCCGGGTTCAAGACCGGGTTGATGGTTAGAACTTTGTTTCGTCTGAGTCGGCCGGTTTCATCGGCTGGGGTCGCGACAACAACTCGGGACCGGACCTTTCGAGCTCCGCGCGCAGGCTCTCGACCTCTTGAGTGAGAAAACGATTCCACTCGGCCAAGGTCGACTCGAATGCCTCTTCGGCCCGCTCGAGTTTGATCTCCTGCGCCTCAGTCGGTTGGTCGCGGTGCGACGCGAGTCCCCAGCTGAGTCCGCGGATCCGGCGGTTGAGATCAATAGCGTTGCGGCGGATCCCCTTACCGCTCGACCGATCCCAAACCCGTTTGGCAAGCTCGTCATGACGCTCGCGACCCCGCTTGAGCTGATCGATGAGCGTCATTTGAGCCTTCCGTCGAGACTCGTCCTCGTCACGATCGAGCACCTGCTTGACGAGGTCAAGCTCTTTGCGGACCTTCACGACCGAGCCCCAGAGACTCGCGTGCTGGGCGACGAGTTGATCGGCGCGTTCAAAATAGCTCTCCCTGAGGACGAGGGCGGGCCCCTCGACACTCTCGCGCGGGTCGGGAAGCACCCTCACGGTCTGCGATACCTCGAGCTCACCGACTTTGAGGGTCGCGGTGTATTCCCCGGGTAACACCTCGCGACCTTGCGGCTCGCGATCGTCGCGCTCGCGACTCCCCGCCGCTCGTACCCCCTTGGCGCGCAGGTTCCAAGTGACCCGGTTGAGACCTTGTCGCAGGCTCGGTTTGAGAGTTCGAACCAGAGCACCCTCCGAATCGCGAATCTCGATCGACGCTTTCTCTTTCTCCTTGGGTGCATCTTGGTACCAAAATTGAAAGAAGGCACCGTACGCGCGGTTCTCTCCCCGAAACTCGGTCTGGCCCGGAAAGCGCGACGAGGCGGGCTGGCCCCGGCGGTGCGCCTGAGCGTCACCGACCGGGAAGAACGCGAGGTCGGATTCGTAGACCGAAGCGAGCTCGCGCAGCGGTCGGTAGTCGTCGATCACAAAGAGCGCGCGCCCGTGGGTCGCAACGACGAGATCGACCTCGCGCTCTTGAATGGCGAGATCCATCACCGACACCGTCGGCACTCCGTTCTTGAAGCGAATCCAATTGCGGCCCTCGTCGATCGAAAAGTAGAGGCCGAATTCAGTACCGAGGAAGAGAAGCTTCTCCTCGACCGGGTCTTGTTGAACCACGAGCGCGTAGCCATCGATCTGGTCGGTCGTGAGATCCTGCCAAGACTCACCAAAGTCGGTGGTCTTGAGTACGTAGGGGCGCCAGTTGCCGCGTCGGTGATCTTCGAAGACGACGTAAGCGGTGCCCGCGTCAAAGTTCGAAGGTTCGATATGGGGAATCCAGGTATTTGCGGGAACATTGGGAACCTTGCCCTCAACACTCGTCCACGATTCGCCGGCATCCCGGGTGACGTGGAGTCGGCCATCGTCGCTACCCGCCCAGATAACTCCGGGCTCGACGGGACTCGGGGCGATCGCAGTGAGCGAGGTGAAGTTCTCGGCCCCGGTCACATCGGGCGTGAGTCCACCACTCTCGTCTTGACGCTGCCATTGGGGAAGGTTGGTGGTGAGATCATCCGAAAGCTTCTCCCAGGTCTGACCCTTGTCGCGGCTCCGGTGGACAAACTGGCTACCAAAGTAAATCGTCTGTTGGTCGAACGGGTCGATAGCGAGGGCGGCGTTCCAATTAAAGCGTAGCTCAACCCCTTCGGGCCCGACCGGGCGGATATCTTTGCGCTCCGACGTCCGGAGATTCCATCGCACGAGATAACCCTCTTGGCTCATCGCGTAACCCTGCATCGAATCGTCAGGATCGGGAATCGTGTCAAAGCCGTCACCGAAACAGACCTCGCGCCAATGGTAGTTTCGAATGCCGCCCGATACCCAGACCTGGCTCGGTCCTCGCCACGACCCGTTGTCCTGAAGACCTCCGTAGATGTGATAGGGAACATCGTTGTCGACATTGACGTGGTAGTACTGAGCGAGAGGCAGGTTGCGAACGAAACGCCAGCTCCCGCCCCGATCGCGACTGATCGCGATTCCGCCGTCGTTACCGTTAATCAGGTAGTCCGGATCTTCGGGGTGGATCCACATCGCATGGTGGTCGGGGTGCGCCTTCGACCAACCGACGAGCACCCGAAAGGTTCGCCCGCCATCCTCTGAGACACTGACTTGAGACCAGAGCGAATAGACTCGATTGGGGTTCTCGGGGTCGACGCGCAGATCCGCGTAGTAGAAGGGGCGATTGCCGATGAAATTGCCCGTGCCGACCTTTCGCCATTTTCGACCTCCGTCGCTCGAACGGTAGATCGCATTCTCTTTGGCTTCGACGTAGGCGTAGACGATCTCGGGATTCGAGCGAGCGACCGCCAGCCCGATACGGCCGAGGTCGCCCTCGGGAAGACCATCAGCCGAAGTTCGCCGCTTCCACGTCTCGCCGCCGTTGTGCGAAACGAATATTCCCGATCCGGGTCCCCCCGACCGAAAGAACCACGGCTCGCGGCGAAAGTCCCAAAGCGCCGCGATCAGTTTGTTCGGGTTCTTCGGATCGACGACAAGATCGGCGCAACCCGTGCTTTCGTCGATATAGAGAACTTTGCGCCACGTCTTGCCCCCGTCCTCGGTCTTGAAGACGCCGCGCTCGGGGCGGTCAGCCCAAGCATCCCCGAGGGCTCCGACCCAGGCGACCTCGGGTCGATCGGGATGCGCGATGATCCGGTGGATGTTGCGACTCATCCGCAAGCCCACCGACTCAAACGTCTCGCCGCCGTCGATCGACTTGTAAACGCCCCGCCCGGCCGCGGCGCTGTTGCGCGGATTCCCTTCCCCAGTGCCGACCCAGACGAGGCTCGAATACTTCGGATGAACGGTCACCGCGCCGATCGATGCCACATCGAGATCGTCGGTCAGCGGACGCCAACTCAAACCAGAGTCGGTCGACTTCCAGAGGCCACCCGTTGCGGCGCCAACATAGATGGTTCCGGGCTCGGAGGGCACCGCTTCGACGGCAGCGATGCGTCCGCTCATCGTCGCCGGCCCGATCGCGCGGGCGCGGAGCGGTTCGAGGAGTTTTGGCGTCAGCGTCTCTTCGTCCATCGCAACTTGCGCGGAGACGAGGGCGGTGAGCGAGAGGAGGACAACGGCCGCTAGGGTGCGAGGCGAGAGAGGCATAGGGTTCTTCCAAGGCGCGGGGGAGGTCAGTCGATGCGGGGCGAGTGAGTCGTCCGATCGAGTTACTCATCGGAAGTCAATCGCGAGAGCCGATTATCGGTCACCCCGAGAAACAGACAAGGGCTGCTAGCGAGTGATCAACGGTCGTCCACGACGCAACCAGACCACAACGCCGCAAGTGCAGTTCGCGGATCGACAAGGACCACTCACCACCTGCAGACCCTGAGACGATTTACCGAGATCTTCGACTTTCGGTTTGGCCTGAGATCCTGAGGGACACGCGGTCAGGCTGATTGGGTGCTTCATAAGCTGCTTGCGAGTAGCGACTAGCAGCCCGGCCGAAAAGTCAGAGTCGACGAGGGCGGCGCCCACGACGCTCGATTCGAGTTGCGAAAGCCTCGGCGAATCCACCAATTCGCCTACGTTTTCGCAATCTCAACTCGATCGCCGTCAGCCCGCATTAGTCAAAACTGAGCCAAGAGAAGTCGTACGACGTCCAGTGAGAACGAAGGCGAACGAATACCAAAGTCGCTCGGCGGGCGCCGCCAGCGGTTGTCTGACGACTTCGCACCGGTGGGCTCATGAATGCTGCGGGCTTGTGAAAGCGCACCGCCGTGACTACTCTGCGACACTACTCTTACCGCGGCTCGAAGGTTTGATTGGAAAGCGAGTCCTACGGTGAAACTGACTGAGCATCCCGAGCTCTTCCAAAAGCTCAGGCGGCCCTCTTCAAGTCAGCCCTTGCGAGTGCTGGTGAGCGGTTGCCTCGCAGGTTGGGGCTGCGGAGTTGACGGTACCGATTACGGGATGGCCGGTGCTCTCGCAGAGTTGCTTGCGAGTCCTCGGGTCGAAGCTTTTGCGTTCTGTCCCGAAGAGCACTCTCTCGGGACGCCGCGTACGATGCCCGATATCCACGGAGGTGATGGCTTCGCGGTCCTCGCGGGTGAAGCGCGGGTGTTGGACGAAAACGGGGCCGACCTTACCGAAGCGATGCTTGACGGCGGCCGCGCCATGGTCGAGTTCGCCCGACAGCGAGAGGTTGAACTCGCTCTGCTGACCGATATGAGCGCGGCCTGTGGTAGCCAGGTGATATCGCTCGGCTGCCGCCTGGTCGAAGATCGCCGCTACCAACGAGGAGTCGGGGTGGCGACCGCGCTTTTGATTCAAGCGGGGATTCCGGTGTTGAGTCAACGCGACTACCGAAGCCTCGAACGGCTCCGGTCGCTTCTCGATTCGAGCCACGAAGTCGATTCGCGAGCTATCGATCACCATGAGACCGAGTGGTATCAGCAGACCTTTGATGAATCCGGTCACGAGTAAGTGGTTAGAAGAAGAATCTTCGGGGAGAGATCGAGGTTTGGATCGCCATCGTCTCCATCGTCGCC
>CAYZYD010000053.1:0-1795 GCA_964482505.1 uncultured Planctomycetia bacterium
TCATCCTCGGCCTTCTCCATCGATTCCCGAGGAGTCGTTCCCGGCTTGCGAGAGAGTCTCTCTCCGGCTAATGGGCTCGACGCGCTCGCCCGGTAAAACCTCCCCGACCGATACTCAGTCGCGTCGACGAGCGCCGGTAGACGGTAAACCCGACGGCAATCCAACCGACGAGCAGAGAGATTCCCAGGGTTTGCCACACGCTACGCGGCCAGGTCGAGAACTCGCCGGACGGCTCGATCCGATGGGGATACCAGAAGAATTGCATGAGCTTAGCGAAAGGACGATTTCGAGTTGGTCGCGGATAGATCAGATCTTGAAAAGGCCGGACCGAACGCGTCTCGAGAGCAGGGGCCGTCTTCTCGCCGCCGTAAGTGCCAAACGTATCGGCCTCGACCGAAGCCCAAAAGCCCGAACCGAGCCGCCCAAGCTCACGCAGTTCGTTCGCGTTGAGAAGCTTTCCGCCCGGACCTCGATAGAGGGCAGTACGGAAGCGAACATCGACGATACCCCAATCGCCTTCGTCGGCGAGGTAGGTTTCGCAAAAGGTATGCGCACCGAGCGTCGCCCCAAAGTCGAGAGATCCGGCCAAGACGGACCGAGAGGGAAGATCGACCGAGGTGGCGAAGAGCAAATAGATGCTCGAGAGATTGGTGCACCAAAGTTTCGACTCACCGCGACGTGCGCAATCAAACATCTCGAGCGGCGAACAGTTGGCGAGTTCGGGGCTGGGCGTCCCGATCTGTTCTCCGACCTCGTCTAAAATGAACTCGACGATCGCTCGCACGCGCCGGGCGTCCGAGCTCAACTGGTAATAGCCCGTCTCGACGAGCAGCCGGCGAGCTCTCTCGAGCTCTTCGCGAACGAAGTGCGCCCGCGAGTAGCAGGAGTCCTCAAGCGGGGCTCTTCTCGTCCCGCTGATCTCGAGGTTTGAGTCGAGGATATCGACATTGTAGACCCGACCGTCGGCTTCGGTGATCGTATCGACGACCAGTTCGATCGTCGTCCCCCCCGAGTCAGGGGTGAGTCGGTAATTGTGAATTCCGGGTTCGAGCGGGATCGCCAGTCCCTCGAGGGGCAACGCACCCGACGCCCCCTGGAGGATCCAATTCGCCTCGGGGAGGCCCGTCACTTCGAGTTCGAGAAGCTTGCCTCGCCAGGATACGTGGGTCAGCCGAGGACTTCCTTGAGGAGGGCCGGGCGTACCCGTGGTTTGGTAGAGAAAGCCCGCCGGGCGCCACCCCAGAAGCGCAAGCGATAGCAGCAAGAAACAGCACGTGAGAAGGGCTGCCGCGGTCGTGAGTCGTCTCACCAATTCGTCCTCCGAGGCTATGGCGGTGATCGCCGCTCAGTCTCTGGAATATCGGACGTTACTCGCAAACGGTTCAGCAAAATCCCGCAGGGCTTGGAGGACTCTCCGGGGTGAGTGAGTGCGGGTGGCGGCGACTCTCGCGACTCGGTTCATGAATAATGCGGGTTCGCCGAGTCAGCTTCGGGCAGTTGATCTCGCACGGGTAGAGTGATGACAAATCGGGCTCCCCGCCCGGGTCTACCCTCGACTTCGATTCGACCGCCATGATTCTTGATAATGCCGTAGCTAACCGAAAGGCCGAGACCCGAACCGGAGCCCACCGCTTTGGTGGTGAAGAATGGCTCGAGGACGCGCTCAGCAACCTCCTCATCGATTCCGGGTCCGTTGTCTTCGATCGTTACGACGAGAGAGTCGCCGGCGGCATCCTGGAGTCGTTGACAGCTCGCGGTGATCTCGGGAGGACGATCTACGGGATTCTCTTGGACC
>CAYZYD010000053.1:1805-11913 GCA_964482505.1 uncultured Planctomycetia bacterium
TCGTCGTTGAGATCGACGGCGATATTGACGCGGAGGGGCAGTCGATGCGGTTTGCCGCCGAGGCCTTCGGCACCATGCGCGGCGAGCGCGTCGGCGACAATATCGACGTCTTCATTCTCTTGGACCGCGTCGAGCGCGTTGAGAAATAGGTTAATCAAGACTTGCTCGAGCAGATCCGGCATCGCACAGGTCGACGGTACCTCATCGCAATTTTCGATAATGCGGACATTGCGGGCGCGCTTGTCGAAGCGCACGATTTGAGTCGAATCGTGGATGACTTGCGAGAGACTCGTCAGTTTCCACTCGCCTTGCTTCGGCCGCACAAAGTCGACCATCTGACGCACCGTTGAAGTGATGCGTTGGATATGCTTACCGACGAGATTGAGCTTATCGATAAGGACGGGGTCTTCGAGTTTGCGACCCACCGATTGCACGAGGGCAGAGATCGAGGCGAGCGGGTTGCCGATCTCGTGGGCCGCCCCGGCCGCTAGTTGGCCGACCGCGAGTAATTTCTCCTGCTGGCGCAGGTGAACTTCGATCTGTCGTCGTTCGGTGAGGTCGGTGATAAACCCGGCGAAGAGAGGCTCCCCCCCGGACGCCTGCGCGTCAAAGGCGAGTTTCGTCTTGATCTCGCTCACCGCCAGGTGGACGGGGAAGTGGACGCCGCTGCGTTTGACGGCGGTGACCTCGCGACCGATGCCGATGATCTTCTTCACCCCGGTTTGGATGTAGTTCTCAAGATAGCGGTCGTGCTGCTCGGCGTGCGACCTCGGCATCAACCGGTTGATTTTCATACCGATCAATTCTTCGTGGGAGTATTCAAAGAGGCGGCTCGCGGCGGGATTGGCGAGGCTGATGATCCCGCGCCGGTCAATCGTGAAGATCGCGTCGACCGCAGTGTCGAGGATTGTCTGGAGACGCGCTTCGATGTCGCGGCTCTCGTCGAGCCGCAAAGCGTAGTCGGTCTCGAGCGACTTGAGACGAGTGATATCGGTGAAAGATCCGTAGATCAGATCGAGGCTCTCGAGCCGAATCGCATTGTCTCGAACCCAAACCGAACCCTCGGCACTCGTCTCGAGCCGATAGTTGAGTTCGTACCCCGAAAAGTCGCGAAGCTGATCGCGGCGCCCGGCGAGGGCCGCCTCGCGGTCGGCCGCCGCGATGAGGTCTTGCCAGCGCACTCGCGACTCGTGCAGCGCTTCGGGCGATTGACTGAAAAAGCGCGCAAAGGCGGGATTGACGAAACGAAGTTCCCCAGTCGGTAGCGCTACGTAGCAGGCGACCGGCCCCTTGATCAAAAAATCGAGTGGAGCTTCGGGAGTCATAGAGATTTACTTACTCGAGCGGCTGATAGGGACTCAACGAAGATCGGTCTAGCGACCGTCGTCGGTGAGCACCTCGAGATTCTTGATCACTTGCTTAAGCGAATCGAACCGGTCTTCGGCCGAGAACGCAGTCATCTTTTGGATCATGTCGCAGACCTGCGGCGAAGCGGACTCCTTTTTCCAGCGGGCGAGTCCATCCCAGACCTTCTGTTCCTCGATCGGTACTTTTTTGCTTTTCAGAGTCTCCTCGACATCTTCGACCGCCCGCTCCCCCGTGATCACCTCAAAGAAGACGAGTCCGAGGGAGTAGATGTCCGACGCGCGCGTAGCACTCGCGATATCGAGCCACACTTCGGGCGCGCAGTAGCGCCGGTCGAGTTCTTTATCGAGCCCGAGCCAGTCGCTGATATTCGCCCGTCCCCCGATCAGCGCGAGATCGAAATTGACAATCTTGACCACTCCGGAAGAGGGTTCGCAGACGATGTTAAGGGGCCGGACATCCCGGTGGATGATGCTCTTTTCGTGCGCGTAGTCGAGACCGCGCGCAGTACCGAGCACGATGTTGATCACCTGATTCCAATCGAACCGAGCGACCTCTTCTTCATTGAGCGTCAGCAGAGTCTGGGCATCTTCGACGAACTCGTGCGGTAACACGAACTCGTTGCCATCCCAGGCGAACATATCGCCGGCCGAGATGATATTCGGGTGGTTGCGCAGGTGCGCGAGTGCTTCTTGGTCGTGAAAGATCGATTCGATCTGGCTCTGCCGCTGACTCTCGTCGAGGTAGGGATCGAAGTGGTAGACCTGAAGGATCGTAAAGGGTCGAGTGCGCAAGTAGCGGTGTTTGGCGAGGTAGACAGTACGCCGATCGGTCTGATTAATTTTCTCGACGACATCGTAGAGCCCGATCGAACGGACCTTTTGTGAAGGCCGACTCCCGTTGAGCGCCTTGACGATCCGCGCGTGTCGATTCTCGATCGAGCGCGGGTTCTTAAACGGGACTCGCTTGATGTCCTGGACAAAGTCCGCCGCCTCTTCGATGCGCACCACGCGATCGCGCCGATCGTCCCGGAGTTGGACGACCTCGACCTTGTCGTCGGTCAGCAGTATCAACGAAATGATCAGCGTCCCCTGGAGCGACCGATCTTTACCCGCCATTTTGTCGTGGAGGACGCGCGCCTTGGTGTTGGCGAGCGGGATCGGATTGGGGTGCGAGGCGCGGCTCGGCGAGAGTCGCCAACGCGAGGGGTCCCCCGAGATCTGCCCCTTGTACCCTTTGACCTCCATCAGATAGCAGGCGTAGGGGCCGACGACGAGCACGTCAACTTCGTAAGGGAACCCCCGCCGGGTGGTCACTTCAAAATTGTGGAAGAGCAGATAGTCGTCGGGCAGAAGAGCATCGAGCTCGCGGATCGCTTTGCGCTCGGCGTCGTTTTCCGGGTCTCCTATGGGGTAGATTGTCGCCACGAGAAAACTCCGCCTCGGAATACTTGAAAGGGAGAGGTCCCACTCGAAGCAAGTCTTCGAGCACACTTCTGCGCAAACTTGCATTAAAGTCGAAGCCAATCGTGGTTGCAACAGCCGGAACCGTCTCCGCGACCCGAGCGATTGCCAAAAGCTCCCAAGGAGGCGAGTCTTGCAACCTCACGCGAGACCGGCGACCATGCGCAGCGAGAGTTCGCCCGGCTCGTTACTTCATCTCGACGGAATCCCGATTCGGGTGGGTTCTCATTCGCCGCTGATTAGGAGTCGAACCCAATGCCCTTTGCGAGCCACGCATCTCAAATCCGACTTAGACCGGGTAACGTGTGCGCGTTTTGCGGGCGAGGGCTGCACACGCTTCTCGCTACCCGCTTTGTTTTGGTCGTGGCCTTCGCCGTGAGCTGTGCCGCTACCGATAAGCGAGCGTCCGACCAAACGCACGCCTCGCTCGAACCCGAAGTCGAAATCACCCTCGGAGCTGAGCCCTGGACCGTCGACTTCAGCCCGACCCAAAAGATCGTCGCGATCGGCCTTCAGAGCGGACAGGTCGGCATCTTTAACGTGGAGACGGGGGAGCGGACCGGGATCCTCGCCCACAACCGTCAACGCCTGGTGCAAGTCCTCTTCAGTCCAGACGGCAAGAAGCTCGCGACCGCGACCAACGGCGGATTGGTTCTGGTCTGGTCGACCGAGGATTGGCGCATCACCGCGCGGATTACCCATCCGGGACCGATCGGCGGGATCGCTTTCTCTGTCGATGGCCGCGAGATCGCGACGGGACTCGCGGCCGAAAGCTGGGCCGAGGGAAAGACGATCCGCGTCTTCGATCTCGAGGCGGATACGATCAACACGCTGCAACCGATCGCCCCCGTGGCCGCGGTCAGCTTGAGTCGCGAGGGCGGACTTCTCGCGGCCGCCTTGGTCGACTTGGAGCCGAGTCTGCTTATCGACGCGGAAACCTGGTCGCGACCGCGCGCACTCGGCGGGGTCCATTGGCGCACAACCGATGTCGCGTTTCACCCTTCGGGTAAGCTACTCACGATCTCGGGGGTCAGTTCGACCACGCGTGAGAACTCTTACACCTTTATCAGGCCGAATACTGACTCTCAGATCGAACTCTCCGCCTACGGTACGCTGCGAACCTGGGACGCCGAGACTCTCAACGAACTCTCGAACGTGACAACCGACGGTGTGCCGCTCGCGGTTTCATACAACGAAGAGGGCAGCTTGCTCGCGGGACTCTTTGATGAGCCCCCGGCCCTGAGGTTCTGGCGACTCGAGAAACTCAGCGGAGATCAAATCGAAGGCGGCGCGACCGGCACTCGAGACCAGAACTCCCCCGCCTGGCGAGGCGCACCGCGCTTCCCGTCGGCGATGTCCTTTCAACCGAATAGTCGACGGTTCGCCGTCGCTTACCCGAGTGAGCGAGTTGTCGAGATCTACCGGCTGCCCGAAGGGTTTCCGGACGGCTTGGGCGACTGACGTGACGGCTCGATCCGACCTCTGCCTCAATTCCCCGATCCCGGGTGCCGAAGACGACTATCGACGCGCTTCGCGCTGCCCTCACTGCCAGTTGACACCCGGCCTCTGCCTTTGCGCGGCGATGCCAAAGTTGGAGATCGGCGTTCGCTTTGTCGTGGTACGTCACGCGAGCGAGATCGAATCGGCTTCGAGCACGGGTGGCCTCATCCCTCGCCTCTTTCCCGGATCTCAAGTTATCGACTACGGCCGAGCCGGCCACTCGCTGCGCGACGTTTGTCTCGCGAGGTCGAGCGCCCCACGCGCCCTGCTGTTTCCGTCGACGGGAGCTCCACTCCTCGATTCGAGCTGGAGCGAGAATAGCAGCCCCCCCTTGACCGAGCCCCCTCCTCCACCCGAGCTCTACCTCGCCGACGGCTCTTGGTCGAAGGCGAAGCGGATGATCAAGCGAACCCCCTTTCTCCACACGCTTCCGCGCTACCGACTTCCCCTGCAGCGTGAGTGGCCCCGACGGGATTCCGCGCTTCGCAAACCCCCCGAAGCGGGTCACTATTCGACGATCGATGCCTGCCTCTTGGCGCTGACGCTTCTCAAAGACTTCGAAGCGGCTGGTCGCGCGCGCGAGTTTTGGCACGAGCTTCGGCTGCGCCGACTCCACTTGCGCGGCAAACGCCGGCGTCCGCGATAGGGAGTTGCGGTGCCGCGCGAAAACCGATTCGTCGCCCTCGCCGTGCCCGAGGGCCTAGCCAGCGAACTCCGCCAGCTCTGCCTCAACTCGCTCGAAGAAGCCCTCGGAACCGAGAAGACCGAAGCGCTAGGGCTCGAGCCGGGACAGAACCGCGTCGTTGTTCAACACGTCGGGGAAGTGCGGAGGCTCGGCCTCGATCGGCTGATCGAGTCGACCGAACGAGCGGTCGCGGGGACGAGAGCCTTCGATCTCAGCGTGCTCGGATTAAGCGCTCACGGTAATCCGCGTGATCGCCTGATCGCTTCATTGAGCTGCCCGAGTAGCTTGCGCGAACTCAAACGGCGACTCGCGACTCGCCTGGCCACGCCCTCGAGAAACCAAAGCTCCTTTGAACCCCGGGTCACGCTCTACCGAGCAAAGCAGCAGGCGATCGCCGTTCCATTCCTTGCCGAACTCGAGACCGAACCCGTTTTCCCAGTCAGCAAGCTCCTACTCCTGGCGACCCGGCTGACGCCCCACGGTCGCGAAACCCGGGAGCTCGCCAACTTCACCCTTTCAACCGACTCCAAACGAAGCGAACCTAGCCCCCGGCCCGGCGATTGAGGCGAGCCTGCATTGAACCTGACCTCGACATTTGAAAGACTGGCGGTTTCAGTCTCAGTCGAGAGTCAACACTCAGCCGGCCCCGGAGATCAACGATGCGAATCCAACGGCAAATGCAGTGGCTACCCTGTCTGGTGATAACCTGCTTGGTCGGAGCGCTCTTGGGTGGTTGCTCAAAGGCGCCCGAGCCGACCGAGTTCTTCGCCCGGATCAGCCAGGGGCTGCTTGAAGATGACCCCGAACAGTTTTGGGACGCGCTGCCCAATGATTACAAACGGGATCTCGCCGAGCTCTTAAACCAGTTCGCGGAAAAGGTCGATCCCGAGATTTATAACCAGGTGATGCAGTGCGCGGGTCAAGTGGGGAGCGTCTTCTTGACCAAGGCCGATATCATCGCTGGCGGTCTCAAAGAGATGCCGAGCCTCACCGCGTTTCAAGATTCGGCCAATACTCAGAAGCTACTGACCGGAATCGGCGAGGTTCTCCAGGAGTTTGCCGATAGTCCGGTGGCAAAGATCGAGGGGCTCAAGGACCTCGACCTCGATCAACTCTTCGAAGGGCCGCTCACGCGACTGACGAGCAATTTCGGTACGATCGCTGACGCCCTCGCGGCGGGTCCCGACGTCGACCTCGCCCAATCTCAGCACATGCTGTTCCGGCTGCTCTCGGGTAAGTTCGAATACGAATTGACGAGCAATTCAGAGGAGCGGGTTCAGGTCAAGGTCACGAGACCCGAGACCGGGGAATCGCGCTTCTACACCTTAAAGCTTGTCGATAACAAATGGCTTCCCGAGGATTTTGTCGCGGACTGGAAACGCTTCAAGATCGTCGCGCACGCGCGCATCGACGCGATGGCCCAACTCGGGGCGGCCGACAAGAAGCATCTACTGGGACTCGTCGAGGAGACGAGTCGCTCGGCGCAGCAGATCGGGTACTGCCAATCCGCCGAGGACTTCCGGGGGATGCTGCCCGGTCTCCTGCCGACCGTCGTTGCTCTGATCCGTTATTGAGGCGAGGCGTCCCCGTCGGCTTTATTCACCCTGGGCGAGCGAGTAACCGAGGGCTCCGTCAAACTCGTACAAGTGCTCAGTCTTGATAAATTCGAGCCCGACTTGGTCTATCGAGGCGACGAGGTCGACCAGATCGCGCGGCTTGAGTGAGTCACCCTTAGCGACAAAGCGGCAGCGCCAATGGTCGGTGCAGAAGGTCTCGGGAAAGCCGTCGGGCCAGACGGTCACCCCCCGGTTGGTGATGATTTTGAGCCGGAGCTGATCGGTTTCGGCCGATTGAAGTTGGCTCGCGAGTCGATCGGGATCGCGGTCGGCCGCCGACCAATCGATAAAGACATCGACGCCGACGAGCTTCTTGGTCACCGAGCCGGCCGTTGGCGTCGATCCGAGCTTCGGCGTCCGACCTCCCTGAGCGGTGACGGACGGGAGTTGTTTGGGGCTTTGCCCAAACCGCTCAATCACGGCGGCTCCAAACTCCTGCGTATTGACGCGCTCTCGGCTCCGCTCGGCTGTATAAATGTCGCCCGTGTGGATGCCGTCCTCGAGCGTCGTGAGCCAGGCGTTGTGAATCTTGGCCGCGGTCTCGTTTTGACCGAGGTGATGCAGCATGAGGATCGCCGCGTGAAGCAACCCGGACGGATTGGCGATCCCTTCCCCCGCGATGTCGGGGGCCGAGCCGTGAATCGCTTCAAACATCGCACAGTGTTCGCCGAGATTGATCGATCCGCAGAGTCCGACCGAGCCCGCAATCTGCGCGGCCACGTCTGAGATCACATCACCGTAGAGATTCGGCGTGACGATGACGTCAAAGATCTCGGGAGTATCGGCGAGTCGAGCCGTACCGATATCGATGATGTAATGGTCCTTCTCGATATCGGGGTATTCTTCGCCGATGCGATCGAAGGCGGCGTGGAAAGCGCCGTCGGTCATCTTCATGATGTTGTCTTTGGTAAAGCAGGCTACCTTCTCGCGACCGTAGGCACGCGCGTACTCAAACGCGTAGCGGACGATCTTCTCCGAGCCCGGCGCCGAGATAAGCTTGAGGCACTGGTAGACTTCTCGCGTCTGGCGGTGTTCGATTCCGGCGTAGGTATCCTCCTCGTTCTCGCGGATGATCACGACGTCCATCGACGGGTGCTTGGTCGGAACAAAGGGGTGGTAAGAGGTGCAAGGCCGGACATTGGCAAAGAGCCCGAGGCGTTTGCGCGTCGTCACATTGAGACTCTTGTAACCCTTCCCCTGAGGCGTCGTGATCGGCGCCTTGAGAAAGACGCGGGTTCGACGGAGCGAGTCCCAAGCCGAGGGCTCGATGCCCGAAGTGATCCCGCGCTCGTAGACGGCCTGCCCGATCTGGATCTCCTCGTACTCGAGCGGGGCCCCCGCCGCTTCGAGGATGCCGAGGGTCGCTTTCATAATCTCGGGCCCGATACCGTCACCGTAGCTGATCGTGATAGGAGTTTGAGTCAGGGTCTTTTCGGGCATGAGGCTCTCCTTGGCCGGTCGGCCGGTGTCGCAGATAATCTCGAGCTGCGTGAGGCGGCGATGAGTAGAACGCCACGGGTTCAGGGGCAAAATCAAATCGGTCGTGCAAAAGGGCGTACACGGCACCCTCGCCAGAGCGGACGCCGAGTCTACCCGACCCCACCCAGGCTTCAACAAGACCCGCCGCCCCACGGGCGAGGCACCAGGCGCCGACTTGGCAAAGGCCCGTCTCGGGGCAATACTAACGGACTGTGGCGGTTGACTCGGGTACCAACTCGCCGCCCTCGATCATGTGGTCGGCGCTCCTGTCTCCTCGACGAATTCACCCACTCGACTCCGCCTGAGCGCCCTTTCCCTCCCCCGCCCGAGAAAATCGACGGAGAGGCACGGAGCTCGAAATCTCGCCCTCGTGGCTCGAGCGCCGTTTTTCGGGCGGGCTGCTAACTCGAATTATGAAACACTCAAGAATGGGTCGAAAGAGCTCTCGTGTCGCGACGCCATCTCGGAATCTTGATCCTCTTCCTGAGTCTCGCCGTCGTCGAGATCTTACTCGGGCTCTCAGGACTCGACTCGATCCGCAACACACAGAAGCGCGATCTCGTCGATCGGTTTGCGCGCGACCACGCGAGCCTCGCGGGCCGGCTCAGCCTCGTCTTTGACACGATCAAACGACAATCGGCGCTGCTCGGCCGCTCCCCACTCACCGAGAGAGCGCTGACCAAGGGGTCGACCGCCGCACTCGATCTGCAGGTCCCCGCCTATCTCGAAACCTATCCTGCCGTCACAGAAGTGACGGTCTTCGACGCCTTGGGCCAACCGCGGTATCGCTGCCAGCGCGACCCCGCGACGAGTGAGATCGCGAGCGCGGTGGCGCACTCTGAGGAACGACTCCCCCGGGCCAATCCCAAACTCGAGGAGCTGCTCAAACTTGCGCGAGAGCAAAGTCCGCGCGTCGTCGTCGGTCGCTCGACGCGCAGCCGCGACAATGTCACCGAGCAGACCTTCTACTACGTCACCGCGGTCGCCCCAACGGACGATCAAACCCCACTCGGCTACGTCAGCCTGAGCGCCAAAGGGACACCGCTCTTCGAAAGCCTCCAGAACTTTGAACCGCTGGAGGGCACCTCGGCCTGGCTCTGCGACGCAAACGGAAACTACCTCGAAGGGAGAATTCAGTCGTCTGCTCAAGAGGTGGTCCCCACTGGTCTCCTCGGTCAGTACGGGCCGACCGCCGGCGCGCTCCTCGGAGAGCGCCGCGAACTTCGCATTCGTCAGGAGCTTCTCGTCTCGTTCCCGCTCTCAGAATCTCCGGCGCTCTACGTCGTGGCGGCGCTCCCCGACCGCGCCTTGTCGCAAGCCTTGGGACCGGTGACCGGAGAGTATTACTGGGTCGTAGGCTCGACGACGCTAATCACACTGGCGCTCGTGATCGTCGGCTATTTCTTTGTCCGACTCGAAATCTCGGTCCGTGATCTCGAACGCGATCGTATCGCTCAACGTCAACTCCAAGTCGCCGAACGGTTGAGTACCGTCGGCATACTCACGGCCGGGGTCGCCCATGAAATCAACAACCCGCTCGAGGGAATCAGCAACTATCTCGCTCTCCTCGATCGCGAGGATCTCGGTTCGGAAAAGCAGAGACGCTATCTCGAGCGGGTTCGACACGGCTTTGACCGAATCGAACGCGTCGTTTCCGATCTGCTCGATTTTGCCAAACCCGAAGTTCGGTCGAGCCAGGCCGACCTCGGCGATGTGGTGACGAAGAGTCTCGCGATGGTCGAATACACAAAGAGTTTTTCTGAGGTGACCGTCGAGGTCCACGGACTCGAAGAGTCGTTTGTCGTCGACGGCGATTCGAGCCGACTTGAGCAGGTCGTTCTCAACTTACTCCTCAACGCTGCCGAAGCGATGCAGGGCGCCGGCCGAATCTCGATCGAGGCGAGCGCGGCCCCGGACGGCCGCGCGGTCAACCAAGTCATAGCCGCTACGGGAGCCGGGATCCCAGAAGAAAAACACAAACGGGATTTTGACCCCATCAT
>CAYZYD010000054.1:0-11891 GCA_964482505.1 uncultured Planctomycetia bacterium
CCCGATGCAGCCGAAAAGTATCGCGACGCCCCCGAGCGAGAGGGCGACGGGGTAACCCGAGAAGATCAGGAAGAGCAGGGCGATGAACATCGCCAGCGGGAGGAGCGACTCGATATCCATTCAGACGATGTTCTCTTCTGCGCGGGTCTCAGGCTTTCGTTGCCACTTGAGAAGTGTCTTGGCGATCTCACTGAATCCTTGAAGGGCGAGGAAGAAAAAGGCGATCGGGATCACGGTCTTTATTGGAGCTCGAGGCAATCCTTCGGCGTCGGCGGACATCTCTCGGGATTCCCAGGAGTCGATGACAAAGTCGAGCGAAGTGTGAAAGCTGATGACGCAGAACGGTAGCAGCAGCAACGCGTGGCCCAGGAGGTTGATCACGAGTCGGGGCCGTTCGGGAAGTCGAGCGAAGATGACATCGACGCGAACGTGAGCGTCTTCCTTGAGCGCGTACGCGGCTCCGAAGAGAAAGGCGACGGCGAAGCAGTACCACTGCAGTTCGATAAATGCATTGGAGCCGTAACTGAAGAGCTTTCGCGCCAGCGCGTTGAACGCGCCAACGAGGGTCATCACAAGCACGGCCAGGAGCGCGATCGCCGCGAGTCCTCGATTGGCCTGGTCGATAAGAGAGCTCAGCCTTTGGAGAAATTTCAAGAAATGATCCGTTGTTTGATTTCTGGAATGAACGCGCCAGAGTCTGGCGGGGGTTCTTCGAGGTGTCAAGCGACTGCATGGACGCGGATGAGCTAACGAGTCTTTAAGACCAGGTAAGGCTACGCGGCTATCGCTGATTCAACCCCGGTCAGTCGACTTGATGCGCTTGTCAACTCGTACCGATATCGATAGTTTTTCGTCGGGCAAAAAACGAGGAGTTCAAACCGAACGACCTGCTTTCCTGTTCGAGTTTGATCACGAGGAGATAGGCAAAAAAAATGGGTTGGATCCTGAGACAGCGCCGAGCGCTGCTAGTGGGGGCTGCCGTTTGTGCGGCGGGCTGCCTCGCGAGTTCAAAGGCTTATTCGCAAACTTCGATGTCAGCGGCCGACGTCTTGATCTTTGGGGCGAATGGTGACGATCAGGTCGGAGAACAGACCGCTACAGCCGGCGATGTCAACGGCGACGGTCATACTGACTTTCTCATCGGTTCCACTCGGGCGGACGGACCCGGGGAATCGAATCGGGGTCGTGCTTACCTCGTTCTCGGAAGCTCGCTTTCGACTCCGACCGACCTCGACAATCCACCCTCGGGATCGGTTGTGGTGATCAATGGCGCGTTGGCCGGCGATCGTCTCGCCTCAGCCATCGCCGGGGTCGGTGACGTCAATAACGATGGATTCGACGATATCGCTATCGGGGCTGCCCGGGCCGACTACGCCGGGCGCAGTGACTCGGGGACGGTCTACCTGATCTACGGCAGTGGGACTCTTCCGAGTGTTATTGACGTTGAAAACCTCGGGCCGCTTGGCGTGGTCGTCGGCGGGGCGAGTCCTAATGATCGACTCGGGAGCGCTGTTTCGGGCGCTGGTGACGTGAACGGCGACGGCTTTGACGACCTGCTGCTCGGTGCGCCCAACGGTGACCCCAACGGTCGATCAAACGCGGGGGAGGCGACCCTGCTTTTCGGATCGGACTCACTGCCGACGAGCGTCGATCTCGCCACCCCCAACACTCCGCTGGTGCTTCTGCAAGGCCAACACGGTGGCGACAATCTCGGAAATTGCCTGGCGGGGGTTGGCGACGTCAACGGGGATACATGGCCCGACTTTATGCTCGGGGCCAAAAACGCCGATCCTAACGGGGGGTCTTCGGGCGAAGCCTATCTGATCTTTGGCCAATCGAGCTGGCCCGGCACGGTTGACTTGCGCGACTTACCCGCGGCGGGCTTGAGTGGCTGCGAAGTTCGGGGCGCGAGTGCTAATGATCGGCTCGGCCATGCGTGTTCGGGGGCGGGCGATATCGACGGAGATGGTTTCCTCGACCTGATCGTCGCCGCTAACGAAGCGAATCGGGGCGGACTCCAGGACGTCGGCGAGGTTGTCGTCATCTTTGGATCGACGAGTCTTCCCGCTGTCATCGAGGCCTCGAACTTGGGGAGCCTGGGTTTCAAGGCGCGCGGGCTCGCCGCCGGTGATCAGTTCGGCGTGAGTGTGGCTGGGGTCGGCGACGTCAGTGGTGATGGCCGAGACGATCTTTTGATCGGGGCGTCTCGAGCCAATCCAAATGGTCGTAACAACGCCGGAGCGGCTTATCTCATCCACGGTCGATCCGATTTTCCTGCCCTGCTCACGGGTGCCGATTATCTGACCTACGGCGTCCCCTACGAAGGAATCGACGCAGGGGATCAAGGCGGCTTTTCGGTGGCAGCCGCCGGGGATCTCAACGGCGACGGAGGGCGGGATTTCGTGATCAGCGCCAACTGCGCAAGCCCTCTCAACCGGACCCTCGCCGGTGAAGTCTACGTCTTTTACGGCGAGACTCTGCTGCCCCCGACCGCTCTGAGTTGTAGTGCCAGCGGCACCGAAATCGCGCTGTCGTGGACGAACCCGCAGGAGTACGACACGATCGAGATCTACCGTGACGGCGATTTCTTAACCAGTCTGAACGGTACCGAGACGAGCTACGAAGACGTCGACGCGCCGGTCGGTTTGCACGTCTATCAACTTGTAGGGCTCGAGAGCGGAAACGCGACGGCTGAGGTCGAGTGCTCGGTGAGTGTGATCGTGCTTCCTCCACTCGGGCTGAGTTGTTCAAGCGACGAAAAGACAACCTCTCTGAGCTGGATGAATGGACAGAGCTACACTTCGATTCGAGTGCTTCGAGACGGTGTGGAGATCGCCGTCCTCCCGGGCTCGACGACTTTGTTGAACGACCCGGGTCTCTTGCCGGGGAGTTATCTCTACTGCGTCATCGGCGAGACGGGGGCGGGGCAGAGCACCGAGACTTGCTGTGAGCTTCTCGTTCCCGACCCCGTGGACTTCTTGAGTTGCACGGTCGAAGCCGACGAAGTCACGCTCGCATGGACGGATCCGGTCGGGTACGACGAACTGTTGATCGAACGCGACGGAACTCTGATCGTGACGGTTCCAGGAGAGGTCACTAGCTTCACCGATATCGGCGTCAGCGCGGGATCGCACGAGTACCGCGTACTCGGGGCGGTCGGATCGAGTTTGGCGACTGGAGTCACCTGTCTCGTCGAAGTTGTGCCCTCAGTGGCTGACTTTGTTTGCGAAGCGTCGGGCTTCGAGGTTCAACTGAGTTGGACGGGACCGATCGTCTACGATTCGATTGAGGTGACTCGAGATGGTGTCGTGGTCGCCACGCTGCCCGGTGATCAGACGAGCTACCTCGACATGCCGGCCGTCGCGGGTCTCTACGATTACGGAGTCCGCGGCCTTGTCGGCGTCGGGGCTTCGAACGAAGTGCGCTGTGAGATTGAGCTCTTGATCGAGATCAGCAACTTCACCTGTAGTTCGACGGCTGGCGATGTCTTTCTGAGTTGGACCAACGGTCAGATTTATGACGAGATCCTGGTCCGACGCGAGGGGGTTCTTATCGCGACTCTTCCCGGGATCGCAAGTAGCTTCCTCGATGAGTCACTACCCGCGGGAGTTTATGAGTATCAGCTCACGGCATCGGGATCGACTTCCGCGGCGCCCGCGGTCGTCTGCGAAGTCGTAGTGCTCGACCCCCCGACGAACCTCGACTGCCTCGCGAGCGGCAACCAAGTGGCGCTCAACTGGAGTAACCGGGGCGGGTACGACCAGCTCTTGGTCTACCGCGATGGGGCGTTGCTCGCGGCTCTTGTCGGCTCAGCCACAAGCTACGTCGATACCGTACCCGCGGGCAGTTACGCCTACGAAGTGACCGGAGTCGCGTCGCAAGCGACGAGTGCCGCCGCAACTTGCGAGGTGGCCGGTCCGGGGGCGCCTTCTGGTTTGAGCTGCGTCGGCGACATAGACGGAGTCGAGGTGAACTGGATCAACGGAGCCGGATACGATTCGGTGTCGATCGAAGTCGACGGAAATCCCTATGTGACGCTTCCGGGGAGCGCTGAATCCGCGGAGCTCATCGGGCTCGCTCTCGGCACCCATGTCATCTGCGTGACCGGTGTTTCGAGCGGAAACGCGAGTACTCCGGTCTGCTGCCAGATCTCGATCCCGCTTCCGTTGGTTGCTCTCGATTGCCAAGCGCAGGGTGGGAGTGTGCTTCTAAGCTGGACGAATGGGGAGATCTATCAAGCGGTCACTATCGCAAGAGACGGTCTTCCGGTGGCGACCGTCGCGGGCTTTGTCGAAGGGTATACCGATGTCGTGGGGCCGGGCGAGTACGAGTACTCGATCACCGCGTCGATCGGTACCGGGGAGACGCTACCTCTCTCCTGCGCAATCGAGGTTTTGGAACCGATCTCCTCGCTGAGTTGTAACAGCACCGGTGGAGCGGTGGCACTCGATTGGACGAGCGGAGAGGCTTACGACTCGATCGAGGTTTACCGCAACGGTCTTCTTCTCGCGACTCTCTCGGGGCTCGCGAGCTCGTTTGACGACTTTGGGCTTTCGGCCGGATTCTACAATTACCAAGTGCGCGGAGTCCGCACCGGTTCGAGCGTGACCTTGACGAGCGATTGCAGTTTGACGATCCCGCTCGCGCCTTTCGGTCTCACTTGCGCGCTCGAAGCGGGCAGCAACGTGTCGCTCAACTGGTCGAACTCGCAAGTCGGGGATGAGATCACGGTTTCGCGTGATGGGGTCCTGCTCACGACCCTCGAGGGCACCGCCACGAGCTTCGCCGACCCCGGCCTCGCCCCCGGGCTCTATACCTATTGCGTGCGGAGTCGGCTCGGTTCTGCCGAAAGTGTCGCCACCTGTTGCGAAGTGCGCGTACCGATTCCGCCGGCCCCGTTTGATTGTGTTTCGGAGCCGGGCGGAGTGCTCTTGACCTGGACCCCCGGCGAGTCCTACGACAGCGTCTTGATCTTTCGTAACGGGCTCTTCCTCGCCGCGGTCCCGGGGAGTGAGAGCTCGCTACTCGACCCGACCGCCGAGCCCGGAGCCTACACCTATACGATCGTCGGATTCGTCGCCGGGTATGAGTCCGCGGGAGTCGATTGTACGGTGACCGTGCCGTTTCCCCCGAGCAACCTGACTTGCACCCCGAGCTTCACCGCGGTCGAACTCACCTGGACGCTACCGCTCACCTACGACTCGATTAACCTCCTGCGCAACGGTCAACTCGTGGTGGAGCTACCCGGGGACGCGCTCGGTTACACCGACCTCGCCCTGTCGGCGGGGAGCTACGCTTACGAAGTGTGTGGAGTAATTGGATCCGATCATTCACCGGCGGCCAATTGCCTGATCGACATTCTCGCGGCTCCTCTCGATTTGATCTGCTGTAGCGACGACGGTGCGGTCACACTGAGTTGGGTCAATCCCCTCGGCTACGATTCAATCGAGATCTACCGGTCGGGATTTTTGGTGGCGACTCTCGGAGGCGGTGTCACCGAATACAGCGAGAACTTCAGCGAGTTCGGGTCGGTGGGTTACGACGTCGTGGGTCGAATCGGCGAGGCCACCTCGCTGCCCGGCTTCTGTTCGGTCGGATTGCTCGAAGCGCCAGTCGCGCTGTCGAGCAGCCTGGAGAACCCCTTCCAGCTCGCACCCGAAGTACGGCTCACTTGGGATCTCGGGGACAACTACGATTCGGTCCAGATCTTTCGCAACCGCGAGCTCATCGCGACGGTCAGCGGCGTGACCGATTCGTTTCTCGATGTCGACATCGCTGAAGGAAGTTTCGACTACCATCTCGTCGCCCAACGCAGCTTTGGAGATTGCTCGGCCGCTCAGAGTGAGTCGACGCAGATCAGCTTTGTCATCCCCGTGCTGGTCCGCTGCGACGCTAACAACGATCTCACCGTCAACATCGCCGATAGCGTTTTCATCCTGAACTACCTCTTCCAGGATGGTCCCTTCCCAAGCTGCTTTGATCAGGCCGACTGTAACGATGACGGCAGCGTCAACCTCGCCGACACGATCTACCTGAATCAGTATCAGTTCACGGAAGGTCCGCCCCCACCCGCTCCATTCCCCGACCCCGGGTTTGACCCGACCGACGATAACATCGGCTGTGAAGATTCTGCCTACTGATCTTCCGCTGGTATGAGTCATCGAGAAGCCGGGCGTGTCTTCCCTCGGACGCGCCCGGACTTCACTTTGTCAGTGCATGCCCGGCTTGGGTCTGAGGGCGCGGGTCTAAGTCGCCTCGAGTCTCTTCCGCTTGATAAACTCAGACCGTGATCTAGAGTGTTCTCGCATGCGAGCTGCTCTCCGATTTCTCTACCCGGACGTTTGGTCGCGATTCTGGTTGGGTGCTCTGATCGGGACGCTGCTGGTTGTGACGCCGGTATCCGCCCAAGAAGAGGAGCCGCCGTGGCGCCTCAGTCCAAGGCTCGGTCTACCCGAGGGACTCCGAATCTCGGGGAGCGAGCGACTACGGATTGAGTATCTCGCCGGCGAATTACGTCCCGAACAAGATGGCGACCGGCGGGGGCTCTTTTCACGATTGCTCGCCCTCGTCGAGTACGAGCAGAGTTGGCTTAAAATCGGGGCCGAGCTCGAAGACTCGCGCGGTTACGACTTCGGCGGTAAACCCTCCCTCGCAGTCTTGAGTTCGCGGTCGGGCCACAACGCCGTCGAACTTCTCCAGGCTTTCGTCCAGATCGATTTTACTCCCGATCCCACTCCCGCGACCGTCCGCACTTCGATCCGCGGCGGTCGATTAACCCTCAACCTCGGAAGTCGCAGGTTCGTCGCGCGCAACCGCTTTCGCAACACGATCAACGCCTTCACCGGGGGGATTGGAGAGGTGCGTGGTGAGGGCTACTCCGTCTCGGGTTTCTACCTACTGCCGATCGATCGTCGCCCGCTCGATCTCGAAGAGCTCGAAGACAACCGGATCGAGTTCGACCGCGAGGATGAAGAGGTCGCCCTCTACGGCTTTTTTGCCGAGCGCGAATTTTCTGAGAAACGTCTCAACCTGGAGCTCTTCTTCTACGGACTCTCAGAACGCGATGCTTCGGACCGAGCCACGCGTAATCGCGAGCTCTACACCCCGGGGTTTCGAATCTTCAGAAACCCGTCGCGTTCTTCTTTTGACTTCGAATTCGAGTCGGCAATTCAGGTCGGACAATCGCGGTCGAGTTCGGCCCCCACGAATAGGACCGATCTCGATCACACCGCTTACTTTGTTCACCTTGCGACCGGCTATACTTTCGCTCGACCCGGTAATCCGCGGCTATTGTTTCAATGGGACTACGCGAGCGGGGATCGGGATCCCGACGACACCGACAACGAGCGCTTTGACACGCTCTACGGTGCCCGGCGTTTTGACTTCGGACCGACGGGTATCTTCGGGGCGTTTGCGCGCGGCAATATCAATGCACCCGGCGCCCGACTACAGTTTGAGCCGAGTGAAAGCGTCCAGTCTTTTATCGGTTACCGGGCGTTCTGGCTCGCCGAGCGTCGGGACGCCTGGGTGGGCACTGGCCTCAGAGATCCCACTGGTAACTCGGGCCGTTTCATCGGTCACCAGATCGAATTCCGGGTGCGCTGGGATTGGATTCCGCAAGTGGTGCGTCTCGAGGCGGGGGCGGCGGCGCTGATCCGCGGGGAGTTTGCGCGCGATGTCCCAGGTGGTCCCCAGGGAAACGAACCGCTCTACTTCTACACTCAGACGACAATTCAGTTCTGAGACAGCCGGACTACTTGCGGCGGAGCCCCGTGTAGAAGCCAGCCGCGGAGAGCGCGGCCGAAGGGATCTCACCCGCGAGGAAGGTGCGAAAGGTCTCGAACTGGCCGCTGAGATCGGCGGAATACCCTTCCCACGCCTGCGTGATGACATCCCAGCGAACCTCGACCCAACCGAGGCTCGAGAAGACCGCGAGCACCATCACCTGAACCCCGACCAAAATCAGCGAAAAGCGGAAGAGGCTTCGCAGGGCGAAGCCGACGCAAAACCCGATGAAAAAGCCAAAGCCGTGGCGGACAAAGGCGGGCGAGAGCGGATCGGTTTCGGTCGATCCCGCGTCGAGCGCGGGGGTCGGACCCGCCGGAGTCGTCGGGTCGCTCGTTGGGGGAGGTGCTTCGGGGGGATGGTCGGGCGGGGTGGAGCGATCGCTCGGCGAAGTCGGGTTAGAGCCGATATCGTCGAGTTCGGGCAGCAGCCCTTGGATCCCACCCCCGCTCGGTTTTTCAGAGAGGTCCGAATCGCCCGGGGCGGGCGGTGTGAACTCGGGAACTCGGTTCTGCTGTTCGGACGTGGAGGGTTTGGGTGAGGTGGGCTCTTCGGGCTTGGGAATAAGATTGAAAACGATGCCGCCGAGGATGAAGGTCGCAGCGAGGCCGAAGAGGATGACCTTCCAAGGCTTCCAGATGTAGGTCGAAAGTCCGGACCGAATGTCTGAGACGAGTGCGTCGGGAGCCGTTTCCCGGTTCAATAGGAATCCTGTCTAACGTTATCTCCGGAGTGGGGTCCGGTCCCAAAGGGGTCTTGCCCTCACCGCGCCCGCTTGGTTTGATCCGACGGCTTCGCGAAGACAGTGCCGCGGATCCCAGTTTCGCGGACCTCAGGGCCGCAGTGCCGCGGATCCCAGTTTCGCGGACCTCAGGGCCGCAGTGCCGCGGATCCCAGTTTCGCGGAGCCCACGCCTCGGCGAAGGCTTGCAGTTATCTGCGGCTTTCGGCCGTCGTGGCGCCTTGAAAGGCGGCGTTTGCTGCCGGCTATCCAACCCCGATCGAGGTTTCTCTTGCCCACCCTCTTCGCCGCTGTTGCCACCGCGGTCGGCTCCGCTGTCGCTAGCCCGATCATCGGCTACTTCCGGAGCGAGCGCAACCGAGCCCGTCGAGTTCTCGTGCGGGCGCGTCAACGGGCGGCCGCCCAGGTTGAAACGTCCGAACGTGCACTCGAGCGACGCCGGCGAGCGCTCCAGCGCGCGATCCAAAAGCGTCGGCCGCAGTATCTCCGCCAGTTGATCGAGACTAGTGAACCCGAAGTGCTCAAACCCTTCGGCGCCGACCGAGTGCGTTGGGACCTCCTCCGCGAGGCCGGCGTTTTGACTCTTCGAGATCTCAAGCGGAAGCCCCAGGCGGAGCTCGAGAAGATTCCGGGGATTGGCGAGAAGAGCGCCGAACGCCTCGTCGAAGCGCTCGCTCAGTTCGAGCGCGATTCGCTCGAACGACCTCTGCCCGCTCCTGAACCCGAGCTAACCACGAAGCAGGACCGACGTGTGGCTAAGGAGGTCTTGCGGCTCGTCGAAACTCAGGCGCTGCTCGCTCCGGTTATCGACGCGGCACGAGAGGTTGAGGATCGCGCCGCCCGCGAGGGCCGACCCCTCGAAAAGCGTCTCGGCTTTTGGGGCTGGCTGTTTCGGCGGGAGCAGCGAGAGCTCGACTCGCTGACCCAGGCTTCGCGGGAACTCGCGACCGAACTCAACGCGAGCGCGGCAGAGGTAAGCGGCGAGCTAGTCACCCAACTCGATCGCGCCGAGGTCGCGGCCCGAAACGACTGGAAGGTCGACGACTTACGGCAGGCTTACGCCAAGGATCTCCCGCAGGCGGGGGCGCTGGTCGGGGACGTGCAAAGGCCGCGGCCTCGTTTTCGACGAAGTGCGAGCCCCGTGGTCGCGCCGCTCCGCCGGTCGACCATGTCGATCACCCTCCGCCGTTATCAGGAGTTTGGGACCCGCTTTCTGCTCGAACGAGAACGGACGATCCTCGGCGATGAGATGGGGCTCGGTAAGACGATTCAATCTCTCGCGGCAATGGCTCAGATCGCGGCCGAACGCGAGGGCGGCTGGTTTGTGGTCGTCGCGCCGGCGAGTCTTCTCCTCAACTGGATGCGCGAAACCGAGGACAAGAGCTTCCTCAATGCCCACCTCGCTTGGGGCCCCGAACGCGACGTGAATCTCCAGGCGTGGTTTGAAGGGGGAGGAGTGCTCGTCGTTTCTTACGCGACCTTGAGAACCCTCAAGGTTGACGACTTGACGTTGGCCGAGCATCTCTCGGTATCCGCTCGATCGCTTGACTTCCTCGTCGTCGACGAAGCCCATTTCGTCAAGAACCCGGAAGCCCTCCGCACCGAGGCCGTCGCCGGCTTGGTCAAACTCTCGCAGCGGGTTGTCTTGCTCTCGGGAACACCGATGGAGAATCACCCCCGCGAGTTCGTCGCCCTCGCCGAGCTGCTCGAGCTCAAGAACTCAAACACCTTTGCCCGCGTCGATCTCGACAACCCGCACAGTAGTCGAGCGCGACACGCCTTCCGCGAAGCGGTCGCACCCTTCTATCTGCGGCGCAATCAAGAGGACGTCCTCATCGAGCTGCCGCCACGGATTGAAAAGGAAGACTGGGTAGCGCTCGACCGCGAAACTCGTGAGCGCTACGCCGAGCAAGTCGCGCGGCGAAACTTCATGGGGATGCGGCAAGTAGTGACGATCGATCCCGACGATCCCGCGGCGCCTTCGGCGAAGCTCGATCGGCTCGAGGAGATTGTCACCCTATCGCTCGAAGCGGGGGAGAAGGTGCTCGTCTTTAGCTACTTTCTCAAAGTGCTCGATCGAGTAGCCGACCGAATACCGTTGGTCGGGACGATCTCAGGTTCGGTTTCGGTCGACGAGCGCCAGACTCTGCTCGATAGGTTTACCGAGAGCAAAGAGCCGACGGTGCTCGCGGGTCAGATTACCGCGGCCGGCCAGGGTCTCAATATTCAGGCGGCGAGCGTCGTGATCTTGGTCGAACCGCAGTTGACCCCGGGTGTCGAGGCGCAGGCGATCGCTCGGGCGCACCGGATGGGACAGACCCGCCCGGTCCGAGTCCACCGACTTCTCGGCGTCGATTCGGTCGATACTCGCATCCACGAACTGCTCGACGAAAAGTCGGCGCTCTTTGCTGATTACGCGCGCGTAAGTCGAGCCAAGGAGAACAACCCTGAAGCGATCGAGACGAGCATGATCGAGTTCATTCTCGATCTCGAGCGTGAGCGTGTCGCCGAAGCCGGAAGTCCCCAGTAGACGATTCTTGCTGTGGCTATCTCAGTTTGCGGTTTCTGTCTCACCGGGAAAGACCTTTTGGGAGACGCTCGCTCCGGACCGCTCCCCCGACCGCTAGACCGACCGAAAAAGTGTCTTCGGTGCGGGAGGTTGAGGTTTCGAGCCCATTATCCTCGGAAGCCCAATGTCCTGGGTAGCCCATTATCCTCGGGAGCCCAGTGTCCTGGGAAGCCCAGTGGCCTGGGAAGCCCAGTGGCCCCGGCGAATCGAAGGCGTGTTGGTCATACTTCGAGGTTTCGCCGGGGCGGCTGAGCGGAAGCTCGGCCTCTCGCGCGGAATGATCTTTCGGGCGGGCCGTTAGCTCGGTTTGGGCGGTAGCATGTCGTATCGAATCCAGCGGCATTCGATGGGACCGTTCCGGACCGGGAACTTCTGACCGGCGCGCATACGGAGGAAACGGGTCAGCTCTCGATTACCCGAGAGGATATAGGCAGTCGAACCGGCGAAGTGTCGTTTGAGAAAGAGACCGAGCTCTCGCCAGACGCGTTCGAGTTCGGAGCCCTCGCCGAGCCGAGTCCCGTAGGGCGGGTTGGTGACGACCCAGCCATGCTGATCTTTGACTGACTTGGGTTCGTAGTCGGCGATATCGCGATTCTGAAACTCGATCGTGCTCTCGACGCCGGCCCGTCGGGCCGCGTCCGAAGCGATCCCGATCGCCCCGTGGTGCCAGTCGTTTCCCTCTAACAGGGTGGGCTCTCCTCCCGGATCGCCCGCGGCCTCCGCTCGACTCTTGAGCTCTTCCCAGCCCGCTCGATCAAAGTTGATAAAGCGCTCGAACGCGAAGCTTCGCTTGAGC
>CAYZYD010000055.1:0-11853 GCA_964482505.1 uncultured Planctomycetia bacterium
GAGTTGATCGATCTTGCGCTCCATCTCGATGACCTTGCCCCGCGCCTTCCGGTTTTGAACCGGAAACGAAAGCTCCGCTCCGACGACGAGCTCAAACTCCCCCTTGGTCGTCGAAGGCCGGCGGCCGTCGAGATCTTGCGAACCTTCGACATAGAAGTCGAAGTTGGGGAGGACGCGATTCTCAAGGAACTCGAGTTCGAGCTCGGCCTGTTGTCGCTTGCGAATAATCCGCCGCACCTCGGGCCGATTCCTATAGGCCGTCTGCACGTCAAACGAAGACTCGCTATCTGAATCGAACCGGAGCAACGAATCCGATCTGGCAAGACTGATCGTACCCAGTTCTCGAGGGCTCGGCATTTCATCGAGGAGTCGCTCGATCGGTACCCGGATAGGACTGCCGTCGGCTTCGCGCAAAAACAGCGACAGCGAGATCGCTCGCTTCTCGACCTCACGGCGCGCCTTCGCCAGCTTCTCTTGCCGGTCGCGCACCGACCTTTCGTTGTCGACGCGCTCGATGTCGGGCAGATCCCCCGCCTCGGCCCGAGTTCTGACTCCGACCGCCCGTTCCTCGGCGAGCGTTAGCAGATCTTGGGCGATCTCGAGCTGCTTCCCCGCGGCGACCCAAGCCCAGTATGCGACCGTCGCCTGCAAGGCAAAGTTGAGTCGTTGGGCCTGAAAGTTCTGAGTCGCGATTTCGTAGCCAAGTTCGGTCGAGCCGATTTCAAAGCGCGTCGCGTCGATTGCCGAGTCGCGGAGGATCGGAATCGAAAAGCCTCCACGGAACTCGCCTCCCTCATTTGTCAGCCGTTTGCCGTCGAAGGTCGGGTCGAAGCTGCCGTCGCCGACGCGGTAGCCGCCAAAGACTTCGAGTCCTCGCCACAGGGTAGGCTGTCTCACTTCGAAATCGGCGACGGTGTTGGTGAAGAAGCCGAGCGGCTGCCAATCGACCCCGGAACTGACTTTGGTATCGACGCCGCCGCGAGCCGCGAGTTGACGCGCTTGGGCCGCCGCGATCTCTTGCCTAGCCGCGATCAGAAGAGGGTAGCTCTGGTACACCGATACAAGCACCTCGTCGATCTCGAGTAACTGGTGCTCTCTGTCCGTCTCGCCAACCGTCTGCTTGGCTGAGTTGGAACCCGTGGGCTTTTGATTTGACGAGGATTTGCGCGGACCCCGGGGATCCGCGAATGAGAGTTCATCCAGCCGGTTGGATCGGCGATCACTAGAGAAATTGCGCCATTCAGGGCCCGAGCAACCGACCATGATCAGAACGCTCAATCCGAATCCGGCGAGTGAACGCAGTCGCGAACTCCGCTTCCCCGTAGGTCGCCCGAACCCCGCCTTCGGGGTGAGACGGGGAGAGCCTGAGTCGAGTCTTGCTGGCGAGATACCAACGTATTGAGAGGACTCCCGGATCTCGCTTCGAGATGCCCTTAAATTCGACCGAAAGGAGTTTGCGAGTAGGCTGGTGGTCGGAGTCGATAAACTCGAATGAGTCATCCGCTCACTTCTTACTCTGCTGGGTCTTTTGCGGAATATTGGGTGGAAATCCGTTGAGCTGACGCCAAAGCTCAAATCCCAGCGGAACTTGCTCGAGCAGAATCCAGCCCCGGGCCTGGACCCCCTGCCTGAGAAAGTTGAGCCGGCTCCCTGAATCACCACCGGACACGGCGATCGGCCAGCCCTCGTCTTCGGGGTCGGGGCGCGCCAACATCCGAAAGCGGCCGGAATCGTCAGCGGTTGCATCGAAGAGTGAAATGACTCCCCCAAAGGTGCCCACCGCCTGCGCCGGCCAGCCGGTACCGAATTGAATGACGGGCCAACCCTCAAACTGGAGTCTCACTTTGCGCCCGTGCTCGACCCAGGGGTAGTCGTTGCCGTCGACGTAGAGTTCAACCGCGAGTCTCTGGGTCTCCGGTACGATCAGTGCGATCGGGTGCCCCGCCTTGACTTGCTCCGCCCCCGCATTGACGAGAAGCCGAACCACGGTGCCTTCGAATGGGGCGAAGACTGCTTGCGCCTCTTGTCGCGAGACATCGGACTCGAGCTTGAGAAGTTCGGCCTTCGCCTTCTCAAGCTCAGCTCGAGCCTCGTTGAGTTCGGCTCGAACCTTGGAGAGCTTCGAATCCACTTCGGTAAGCTTCTCACCCCGCTCAGCCTGTTTTGATTTGAGCTCAGCCTTGGCCCCTGCCAGCGAGGCCTTGGCGCTCTCGAGATCCGCCTTCGACTTTTCTAAGTTGGTGACCGCCTTTCGATAATTGATTTCAGAGGTAAAGCCCTTATCCCGCAAGGGCTGGCGGACCTCTGTAATTTTGGTATTCAAGGCAACCTCAGCTTGAATCGCGACGATCTTCTGCTCCGCCGCCTTGATCTTTTGCCGAGCCACGGCGATCTGCTCGTCATAAGCCTGCGCGACGAACTGGCTCTGCTTGTTCATGGCGGTGATCTGGTCTTGGTAGTCTGCGGTCGCCTCCTCTTTAGCGTCTCTTTCCCGCCGAGCGTTTTCGTAGCGCGCTTCGAGACGTTGAAAGAAGTCGGGGTCGACATCGGACATCCGAACGACCGGATCGCCCTTCTTGACTATCGTACCTTCCGCGACGAACCACTCTTTGACGATTCCGTCGATCGGCGCCTCGATCGCCTGCTGACGTTCAAGGGGAGCGTAGGCGATCACCCGGCCCTCCCCGCGGACGTTCTGTTGCCAGGGAATGCCAAGGAGTGCGATCGGGAGCACAACGAGGGAGACAAGGAAGACTCTCGTCATGCGTCTGATAAAGCGCGGCGTCTGAGCTCGGAGCGACGATGGGAGCTCGGGCAACTTGATGCTCGACGACGTGGTTTGAGCCGTGCGAGTGCGAAATCGAGACAAAGCCATTACTGACTCTCCCTTCTTGCCTCACCCGAGGCGTCATCCTCCGGGCCGTCGCTACGAGCCGAAGACGCGGGTTCCAGATCGACGACCGTCGGGAAGAGCGAGGCAATCTCAGCGCGCTGGGTCGCGACCACGAGCGTCCACGGGTTTTCGGGGGCACTCAAATACTCAAAAACCGATTTGGCTTGTTCTTCGCCCAATGCGTCGAAGATACCGTCGACGAGCAGGAGCCTCGGGCGCGAGGCGATCACGCGTGCGAGGACCAACAGCGCGCATTGACTCGGAGAGAGGGGTCGACCGTCCGACGTCAATTCGGTCTCGGATCCCTTGGGGAGATTCTGCACCGATTGCCAAAGGCCGACGGACTCGAGCGCGGCACGGATCTCCTCCAACGTGAGCGAGTAGTCTCGCATCCTAACATTCTGAGCGATCGTCGCGCCGATCGTCTCACCGACCTGAGCGAGCGCGACCGATCGTCGGATACTCTCGAGACGGAGCGAGTGGATCTCCACTCCGTCAATCAAAATTTTCCCCTGAGCCGGCTCGCGCTGACCGTGTATCGCTTCGAGGAGCGTCGTCTTCCCAGAGCCGGCCGGACCGAGAATGGCGACGGGCTGTCGACCGTTGGCCGTCAGACTAAAGTTCTCGAGTGCAGAGCTCCCCGAAGCGCTGTGCACGGAGACCTTCTGAAGCTCGAGCTGGGCTGGGCCCGGAAGCGGCTTGAGCGCTTCACCATTATCGCGCTCGAGAGGGAGATCGAAGAGGTTGCCGAGTTTGTCGGCAGCGGCGGAGAGATCGTAGAAGCTCTCGAGTTGCGACCCGAGCTTGGAAACCGCAGCTAACACGAGCGAGACGATCAACCAGGCGGCGACGAGTCGGCCTAGGTCGAGCTCGTTTTGGGTCACGAGCCAACCCCCGATGAGGATCAAACCGGTGGTGGTAATCACCTGTAAAAATAGCGCCGTGACAAGTTGCCGGTAGACAATGCGAAAGTGTCTCTTCCGATTGTCGAGGTAACGGTTGAGGAGCGTGTCCGCGTGGTCGATCGCGATTTCTCGACCGCCCGCGTTTCTAAAGCTCAAGGGGTGGCGGGCTAGCTCCTCGAGCCAGTCGGCTACAGCGTATTTCGCGGCCGATTCTTTGACGGCGGTCCGAATCGACCCGCGACCGATCCCAAAGATAATCACTCCCAGAGCGCAGAGCAAAATCACGTCAAACGCCAATAGGATGGGGTGGTAGAAGGCGAGTACGAGAAGGCCCATCGCGGCCGAGAGCACCGCTGTGGTTCCGTCGAGCAGAAGTTTTGAACCGAGCTTTTGAACCGTCGCCACGTCGAAGAAGCGGTTCACGAGTTCGGGTCCATGGCGCGCGTCGAACGCTTCGCGCTGGACCCTGGGCAGGCGCCAGGCGAGATCGAGGCCCACCCGCACAAAGATCCGACGCTGGATCATCTCGATGATGAACGACTCAAGCGCGACGATGAAGGCCGCGAGTCCGAGCACGATAAAGAGGACGATCGATAATACGATGATCGGTTGGACTAATCCGGTGAAGGCGATCGTATTGACGATCGACTCTACCGCGATCGGCGTGGCGAGCGAGAGGATCCCGACCACCGAGGCGAATACGATGATTGTGCGGATATCTTCGCGTTCCGGCCGATAGAGCCCGAGCAGTCGTCGAATCGGGGTCAACCGTTCCGGGTCACTGGACGGCGTGTCGGTCTGAACGGCGGCGAGGGGATGAATAAATCCAACCGAGAGCTTTTCGCTCGGCGATTGGATCCTCAGCCGATTCATAAACTCATCGGCCTCGAGCTCGACTTCGACTCCACTGGGTAGCAGGACGTCGTAGGTGTTGGGCCCCACTTCGCGAATCAAAAGGCAGCCGTGATCGTCAAAAATCAGAACGGGCGCGCGGGACAGCGCGGCGACGAGCTTCTCGAATGTGCGGGGCTTAAAAGAGAGGGCAAATCCCACCGCCTCGGCCGCTCGCTGAGCTCTCGCTTCGAGATCGGTCTCATGAGCTCGCGAAGAGTGACGGACCGCGCTCTTGACCTTCTCGAGGTCGACCGCGATATCGGCTTCGGCCGCGTAGCGAGTCAAGGTCCGAACCAGACTCTCCTCGAACTCGAGGTCAGTTGCGACGTTCCGGCGCGACCCGGACTGTGACTGATCCTCTCCGACAGTTTCTGCAGGTTGATCCATGCAGCGATTCTCCGTAACGAAAGAGCTATAGGGTAATGGATCACTCGATCGCTCTCGATACGAGAGTTATCGCCTATCCAATTGAGGTTGGTTTGGAGCCTCTTTTTGAAGAGCTCCGGCTCTCAGTCGGCTGTGTTAACAAATGCGCGGTCGATGAGTTCCGCCGCTAATTCGTCGGGCCGGCTAGGGCCATTAGAAGTCCCTGATCGTGCCAAAGTTCGATGGTGACTCCGTCGCGAACCACGGTTTGGGCGGGGATGAGACGCGTCGTCTCAGTATCCCGACATTCAACCAGCGAAAATCGACGACCGCGAGCATCTTCGAGCCAGATCTGTGCACCAACTCCGCCTTGAATCCAGCAGTAACGTCCCCCCACGACGTGGAGGTCCTCGCTGGTCAGTCGCCGGCATGGAGCCGGGGAAAAATCAAGAGCCGCCATTTGGAGGGTGAGCTTATCAAAGTCGGTCGCTTCAAACTCAAACGGTAGCTCTTTTGTGTAGTTCACGGTGACTTCTTTGACGATTTGATCCGTCACGCCGTTGTCCTCGCCTATGAAAACGGGGACGGCTAGGAGTGCAAACAGGGCCGCGATCGAGCCAATCAGAATCGCAGAACGAATCCAACTTTTTTTGGCGCCCCGATTCGCCCGCGGTCGCGGCTTGATGAGTTGCTGAAGCTCGGCAAGCCGATCATCCGACAATTTCTGATTCCGATAAAACGAGGCCAGATGCTCGTCCAGCTTACGCTCTTTCATGCTTTTCCCCCTTTCGGCGACCGCCCAAAAAGTCACGAAGCTTACCTTTCGCGTGGTGAATCAGACTCAAAATCGTCCCGCGCGGGCGGCCGGTCAAATCGGCAATCTCCTGCGCCGTGTAGGACTCAAAAGTGGAGAGGTAGAGGGCCTCCCGCTCGGGGGGGCGCAACCGAGCCAGCGCCTGATCGACCGTCTCCTGATCGGCGAGAAGCGTCGTTTCGTCGGGGACCAGCGGATAATCTGGAACCCCCAACTCCTCCTTGGGTCGCCGCGCTTGAGCCCGATATTGATCAATAAACCGATTGCGGATGGTAGTAAACAAGTAGCCTCGATGCCAGGGCCCGTCAGCTTGAATGATAGAGAGGCACGCTTCTTGGAGTAGATCGTCGGCCTGAGCCGAGTTGTGAGTTAACGAGAGTGCATAGCGAAAGCCGCTTTGGAGCAGCTCTTCCAGCCCGTCCGCCATATCGAGCGAGGAACGATCCATAGAGCCTTTCAGGATTGTTGTCACTCGGCTGCGGTAACAGGGCGCGGGGCTCGTGGCGATCGACACTGAAGATCCGATTTCCTCTTTTGGGCTCTACGATTCTGCCCGACCGAGTAGGATTTGAGGCGTCGGTCGGATTTTTCCTCGCACGCCCGCAGAGACGTTACCGACTCCGAGGTTGATTGAAAGATTTTCTCCCCGGAATGCGCTGCCTCCCGACGAGCAGAGCGGGCCGGAGACTCGAGGGGCCAGAAACACTTTTGTCGCCCCAGCTTCGAGGAGTTATACTCGGGAGGCTTGATCCCTCTCAAGTCCAAGAGCCTCACTGAAGCGTGGCCAATCGGAAGCGCAGCCTCTCGGAAGCCCGCCCCGGCAGCTCATTGCTCGGCATACGGACGCCTCTGTGAGTCGCTCAACTGGAAATGAGTCTGCATGAAACCCCGACCCGGTCTACCCATTGGCAGCCCTTTCGACAGCGTCCCAGCCCTGCGCCCAGCCCTTGTCTCGGGCTTGCTGGTCGGAGTCACGAGCCTGCTCCTGTTGATTCAGCCGCTCAGTGCCCAAGATTCAACCACCGATTTAGACGCACTCAATCCACCGACCCGTGATTCTTTCGGGATTCATTTCGACCACGGACCCGAGCTTCGATACCTCGGTGGATCTCAGAGCCGACGCAATCCCGACCATCCCGGCGCGGAGGGCGACCCAATCCGGCTTTGGGATCAGATCGACGATCGGTTAGGAACGCCCGAGACCGAGGCTCGTCGTGAAGTTCGCAAGAGGTCGCAGCTGCCCTATCTCCTCGATCGGAACAACAGCCTGCGCGGCCTCGCGCCGATCCCGGGGCGCATCTTCTACCTCGAGAAGAACCCGCATTATTTTCGTCGTATCCCCTACACCGCGGATGTCGATCGAATGGTCGCCGCGAGTTGTGCCGCGGTCGGACTCGAATTGACGGCTGATCACTACTACCACCTAGCGCTGGCGGACGGTATGCACAGCAGCCTCCTCGGTTGGCGACACCCCGAAACCCAGGTGACGATTCAGGGGCTCGTCAACTTTTACCAGCGAACCGACCAACCGCTCGAAGCGCGAGCCATGATGGGTCTCTTGAGGCCTTAACGAAGCGCAGTAACGAAACGCAGTCTCTAAAGACTCAAATGAATAAGAAACACCCCGCGCCGCGGGGTGTTTTGCGTCGGGTCAGCTCAGTCGCGAGCCGGAATGGCATAGAGTCTCAACTCACGGATATCGCTTGCCTGATAAAGTTGGGAAGCTGAAACGAGGCTCGCTGCACATCGGGGTTCCAGTAGCGACATGAGGACTCGAGACGGGGCGTCCGGTCGAGATAGAGAGGACCCTCCGGATTGAGTGTCCGGCCCGCGATCGTCCAACTCCACATGCCGCTCGGATAGGTCGGAATCCAACCGAGATAGAGGGCAGACCGATCAAAAACCTGCGAGAAGCGCTGCTGGATCGAGACGACGGTATCGAGATGCCAGTGCGGCGATTCGGTTTGCGAGACGACAATCCCGTCCGCACTGAGCACTCCTAGAATCTGCTCGTAGAATGATACCGTAAAAAGCGAGGCCGCCGCTCCCACGGGATCGGTGCTGTCGATAATCACGAGATCAAACGGCTCGTCGGGGCGTTCGCGCCGGTGCGTCTGAATGAATTCAAAACCATCTTCGAATAGGAGCTCAACACGACGATCGCGTTCGACCTCACCGACCCAAGGATAGAACTCTCGGCAGACGCGAGTTACCGCCTCGTCAATCTCGCACTGGACGATCTTCTCAAAGGGATGTTTGAGCAGCTCGCGAACGCAACCGCAGTCGCCCCCTCCGATGATAAGCGCCCGTTGAGGGTTGGGGTGCAGCGTGGTCGGGACGTGAGTCAACATTTCGTGATAGACGAATTCGTCTCGCTCGCAGAGCATAAACGCGTTGTCGAGAGTCAAGACGCGACCAAAGAACTCGGTCTCGTAGACGGCGACTTTCTGGTACTCGCTGTTCTCCTCATGAAGGCAGCGAGCCGCTTTCACCCCAAAGCGAGCCCGATCCTTGAGCTCCTCCATACACCAACCCGAGTCAAAGAACCCCTGGACAGACCCCGGAGTAAAGAGGGAGTCGTCCGAAGCCGGTGGGGTCACTTACCCTCGCAGACGTATTCGGTCCAACGGCTCTCGACTTGCACGTCGCGTGGCTCGAGATGTCCCTTGAATTCCTCGACCTCGTCGGGGACTCCACGGATGATCTCCTGACAGCGATACTGCTCTGATTCGAGCTGCTCAGCCAACCAATGAAAGCCTGGAACCGGATCGAGTCCCCCACAGGTATAAATATCGACAGCGACATAACCGCGCTCCGGCCAAGTATGCACCGAGAGATGCGATTCAGCGATCACAACCGTCCCACTCACCCCGTGCGGGCTAAATCGGTGAAAGGTCTTACCGACCACCGTCGCACCGATTCTCTCGGCCGTTTCAACCAAGGCTCTCTCGATGCTCTCAACGTCATTGAGAATCGTCTCGGAACAGTCGTAGTACTCAACAATCAAGTGGCGACCAATCGTCAGCATGTCGCCTCCCTCCGGGCCGAACCAGCCCACTCAAAAGTGATCGCAATGTCCGAGAATCCAGAAAATGAATCGAACATCAATCGATCACCGCCGCTTTTATTATCGAGTGCTGCCTAACAGATCTCCAGCTCTCGCTCAAAGGCCGCGAAATCTATCTCTCGAGTAATCCACTGTCAATGAGCAGAAGTGTCCGAACTGACAAATTGAGAGCTGCTATCACTGCTCGGAGGTCGGGCGCTCTAACAGTTGAATCGCCCCTTGCACGGCGCGGCGCCGAACCCTAGGCGCCTCTTCCTTCTCCGAATGGTAATAGAGCAGGTGACCCGCCTCTTCGGTTCCGATCGCGATGAGTGCTTCCACCGCGTCGAGGCGGAGCCGCAGGTTGGGTTCGGAATCGAGATATCGCTCGAGGCAACTCGCCGTGTCGGGCGAACGGTGACGCTTGAGAGCCACCAAAATTGCGTGCGCGGCGGTTGGATCCGACTCTTCGGCGAGCTGACGACAGAGCGCCTGCTCGACCTCGGGGAGCCGTGACTCCGCTAGCGCCAGCGCAGCCGCTTCGCGCACGTCTGCACGGCTGGACCGCAGCTCTTTCAGCCAACGAGTGTACCAACTGGAGTGCTCGGGATAGGCCGCGATGGCCTTGATGAGTTGGCCTCGAAGATCGTCGGGCACTAAAGCGTACTCATCGAGGAGTCGGGCGTAAGCCGCGGGCTTCTGTATCCGAGCGAGACCGATAAGGCAGAGGTTGGCTTCGTAGAGATGGAGCGCGCTCTTCGGGTGCCGGATCGTCGTCTGATACAGCTCGGTCAAGGCTGGTACCGCGACCTCCGACCCGGTCTCCCCGAGCGCTCGGATGAGAGGCTCGCGATCGAGCGCCGGACTGGTGGTCCGAAGCTGGGCCGCGATCGCCGCCACGGTCGAGACGGGGTCGGTGCGAGCTCGACCGTAGAGCTCTTTCACGGCGAGGTTGCGCGCTTGCGCGTCGCCCGGGCTTTTCAACGTCTCAAAAACTTTCGCAAAGGACTCTGTCGGGCCCTCTGCTAAGCGAGCCGTCGCGGAGGGACCAGTCGGTCCCACCGAGGTATGAGGAGCGGCGGAGCGCTCTTCACCGGAAAAAGCGACGATCAGCGCCGCCACGAGTCCGAGAATGAGAGCGAGCCCTACTGGCCTCGGCGCGCCCCAACCTGTGACTTCTTCCAACCCGTATTCTCTCTTTCTTGTGACCGACTTGGGCAGTCCCCGCACTCAACCGCCAGCTCGGGCACCTCGGCCCAGGCGAACCCCGGGTGATTCTAACGACAACTCGAGGCTGCTCTGCTACTCTTTCTAAGTGCCCGCCTCGAGACCGTACTGAAGAATCCATCACAACGTTATAGGACAAACTCGTGCCCGCCTCTTTGTGAAGCGTGCAGCAAAAGGTCCCAGCGTTCGCTACCCGAGAACCCTTTCTAACCTCGGCTCAGTAAGGCTCTGGTCAAAATTCCTTCTATCGAATGCGGGCGCTTTGTCTTCGAATTCGTTCGACCCCCAAAATCAAGATCAGGCTGCCCAGGCGCCTGAATCGAGACGAACCGATAGCTCGGTCAGCCCGTTGGCACAATCTCCAGCCGATCGCTTCACTCCGCCGGTGAGTCGGTTCTTGAGACCGGGGCTGCCCTTTTTAGCGCAAGTCGCGACCGCTCTTCTCGCCGAAGCTCATCCCTCGACGCCAAAGAATGGGCTTGACCTTCTTCACGTCGTTTTCTTTCTCCCGGTCCGTCGCGCGTCGCGTCGACTCCTCGAGATCCTCTCGCTCTCGCAGCAAACGGATACCTTCTTGCCGCCGCGGACCCTGACTCCCGGGAGTCTTCCCGACCTCGCTTATGGTGTCGACGGAAGTCCGCTCTCTGAGCTCGATCGCGCACTCGGTTGGCTCGCGGCCTTCGAGCGCGCACTCAAGAATGACCGCGACCGGCTCAGTCCACTCTTCGGTTCGGGACGCATACCTCAACCCCCAAGGGCCCGCTCGAGCTGTGGAGTTGGGCTCAACTCGCCGTCGATTGCTTCCTCGAACTCCGCGCCGAAAACTTGACGATCCGAGCCGCAGCCCAGCGACTCGGTGATCCCAAACTCACCGCGCTCGGCTTCGTCGAAGAACACTATTGTCGTCTGCTCGAAGAGCGCCGCTTAGTCGATCCACAACTTGTATCCGAGTCCCGCTGGCAACCTGGACTCTCCCGTTTCATCGTGGCCGGAGTCACCGATCTCAACCAACGCAGCGTCGGTGCCCTCGAGCGCTTTCCGGGGATCGTCGAGGTCTGGCTACCGGCACCCCCAGAGACAATGCCCCGGCTTGACGCCGAGTCGGCCTTCGATAACTGGGGTCGAATCCGCTCTGAAGTTTGGAGTCGCGTTCGAATCGACGTTGACGACCAGCGGCTGCAATCGACGTCGCGCGCCGAGACCACCATCAGGTCGGCCAGCTCGTCGATCACCACGACGCTCTCCGAGATTCTTCCCGGTCGAGTCGCCGAGGTGTAAGCCACGGCTCCTACCCCTCGACATCCCGCCGACCTGACGATTGGCACCACCCATCCCAACCTCAGAGAGCTGCTCGAGCGTGAACTCTTGCGGCATGAGGTTCCGGTTCGAGCGGCCACCCAGCGCCGCCTCGGCGCAACTCCGGGTGGACTTCTCATCCGTCAGCTGACGGAGTTTCTCGAACGCGTCGACTTTCGATCCTTAACGCGTCTCGTCCGCCATCCCGATCTTCTCCGGCAACTCTGTCGAGCTTCGGGAATCTCGCGAACCGCTCTACTCCGCCAGCTCGATCAGTACCAGCGAGATCACGTCCCCCAACACCTCGAAGCGCTTCCTGGGTCTCCGAAGCTCGAGGCTCTGCAGCCCGTCTTCGACGAATTCAACCGAGGCGTCGATCGCTTTGACCAACCGAGACTTCTATCGAGTTGGC
>CAYZYD010000056.1:0-11828 GCA_964482505.1 uncultured Planctomycetia bacterium
GAGATACTGCGAAAGAAACTCGCTCAAAAACCAGGCGGCAAAGATCAAAAAAAAGAGACCGGTCAGCGATTCAGAAAGAGTACGTGTCGCGGGCTCGTCGCTTGAGTCCTCGAGTCCCTGAGTTTGTTCGGGCTTAGAATCGACGTTTGCTGCGTCGTTCCCGAGCATAGTTCGCTGCCGGCGGAACCAGCGGAGTAGTAACGCGATGACCCAAGCGTTGAGGATCAGCACGACGCCGGCGAGAAAGAAGACCGAGATCCGCCCACTATCGGGAAGCTCCTGTAGAAACTCATTGAGTCGAGGCTCTCCGACCTCCGTCTTCAATTCGGGCTCCCACCCCAGAAATTATTCACCCGCAATCACACCCTCTTCCGGACTCGAGGCCGACGCGTACCGTCGCTTCGGTATCCGCCCGGCTCGACTGGCGTAGTAACCCGCTTCACAGGCGAGACGCATGGCGTGCGCCATCTCGACGGGTCGGGCCGCCTTGGCGATACCCGTATTGAGGAGCACTCCCTCGGCCCCGAGCTCCATGGCGATCGCGACGTCTGAGCTGATACCGACTCCCGCATCGACAATAACCGGCACCGTGAGTTTCTCGATAATGAGCGAGATGTTGGCCGGGTTGAGCACGCCTTGGCCGCTGCCGATCGGCGAGCCGGCCGGCATTACCGAGGCCGCCCCCGCCTCCTCGAGCCGGAGCGCGGCGATCGGGTCATCGGACGTGTAGGTGAGAACCGTGAACCCTTCGCTCACCAGTTGCCGCGTCGCTTCGAGCGTCGCCCCGGGATCGGGAAGCAACGTTTGGGGATCCCCGAGCACTTCGAGCTTGACCCACTCCCCGAGTCCGAGTTCGCGGGCGAGACGAGCCACCCGCATGGCGTCTTCCGCGGTATAGCAGCCCGCCGTGTTGGGGAGGATCTTGATCCGGTCGCGGTCGAGGTGCTCGACGATGCCGGGCTCTTGGCTGCGCGGATCGAGCCGGCGAATCGCCACCGTTACCACATCGGCTCCCGACGCGGCGATCGCGCGCTGCATCAATTCGGGGGTCTCGTACTTGCCTGTGCCAACGATCAGGCGCGACTCGACCGTGAACGGTCCGAGCTCGAGCGGGGGGATCTTCGAAACGGCGCGCTCTTGAGAGTTGACCACGGTTAACCTCCCCCGACGAGAGTGACGATTTCGATCTGGTCGTCGGCTTCGAGCCGAGTCGTGGCTCGATCTGCGCGCGCGACCACTTCGCGATTGCGTTCGACCGCGACCAACCCTTTGTAGCCGAGCGCCTCGATCAGGTCTTCGACACTCGAGCCGGGCGCGACCGAATGGGGTGCGCCGTTGAGGGAGATCTCAATTTGGGGTGGGGCTGGTTCCATCGCGGTGACCTTCGAACAGAGCTCTTGGCGGCGCCGGTCGGCCGCCGCCTGCCGAAGGTAACACAACTCCCGAGGAAGAGGAAAGGTCACCCCTCTTGCCGAGTCGAGTTGTCCCACTTGCGGATTCAGGATCTGGCCTGCCCCGGATAAGAGTCACACTGATCCTCGAGTCAAAGGTCCGCGGACGTCGGCCGCGTGGCCACCTTGGCCGCGATGACCGAGACAACCGACCGCCGACAAATGCAAAGCGACCCCGAGACCGAAAGGGTCCCAGGGTCGCTTCTCAAACCAGCTTCGCTCAACCTCGGTTAACTCATTGAGGTGTGAAGTCCCCGCGAGTTTACTCGGGGTCCGGGGGGGTATTGGCGGCCTCCGACTCCGAAAGCGGATCCCCTTCTCGAGGACGCTTGAGGTCGGGTTGCAGTCGAAAGAGATAAGCGTAGGCCTCGCGGTGGTACCGTTCACCCCCGAGTCGCATGTACTCTTCGAAGCACTTGACCGCTTGCTTCGGCTTATTGACCTGCTCCGCGAAGAGCTTGCCCATGAAGTAATACGGGAGCGGGTCGAGCGGGTCGATCTCGAGACAGCGCTCGAACTGCTCGAGCGCCTTATCGAAGCGCCGGGTTTCGGTGTAGAGCCAAGCGAGATCGTAGTGCGGGCCGGTGTAGCGGTCGTCACCCATCTTATCGATCACGTGCTTGTAACTCACTTCAGCGAGCTGGTAGTTCCCGAGCTCCTGCTGAATCTGCCCCTGCATGTAGAAGAGGTAGGCATTGTTGTCGTCGAGTTTCTGACCGATCTCGAGTTGCTCGAGAGCCTCTTCGTATCGTCCCCGCTTGAAATAGAATCCGGCGAGCCGCTCGCGGTGCTTGGGTTCGCCAGGAAACTCGCGGACGAGTTCTTCGTACTTCTCAATCTTGACGTCGTAGATCGACTGCTTTCCCTCGACATCGTCAGCGATTTCCCTGTTCGAAATCTGCTTTGTCGACGTCTTGCAACCCGTGAACGCTGCCACGAGAAGCAACAAACTCATCGTCCGGGACACGTTCATTGTCAGCTCCTTATCGGTCCTTGGTTTCACTAGCCTCTTCGTCGCGATCCCAAAGGGCCTTTACTGTTTTTTCTCGGTTTACAAGTTGTTGCCGAGGAAAGTCTTGTTCGGCGGGTCGAGACTTTGGGGCCCTCGGAGGACTCGAACCGGTTACGATGCGAGTCCGGTCGAACCACTCGAGGCCCTTCTGGAAAGGCGCCTCTCCCGAAGAGCGGATGTGTCGTTGTTTTTTTGGGCGTTGTTTTTTTGGGGCGTTGTTTCGAGGACGGTTTCTTTTTGAGGTCCGTCTTATCCTGCGGAGGAGAGAGAGATGTTGAGGTTCTCGGGGCTAAAAGCGCGCAAACGGATTCGAGCGGCCAGAGTCGCGCTCGCGGTACTGACCGTCGCCCTCACAAGTTCATCGATCGGCTGGGGAGGCAATTCCGATTACGAAATTGTCGTGACGGGTGGGAATACATCCCAAGGGGCCGAGCTCGAGCTCGATGTTCTCTTCAACCTCAACGCGCTCCCACTCGAGAGCTGGTCCTACGGCATTTGCCATAGCACCAACCAACTTTCGCTCACAAGTGTCGTCGATGGATCATTCCTCGCAACCGTCAACCTCGGCGGCCCGCCCGCGTTTGACTCGCTCAACTTCTACCCCTCCGGCTTCACCAAAGCGGTCGTGATCAGCTTCATGGGAGCCGATGTCCTGCCGGCGCAGACGAATCTCGTCGTGAGTGAAATGGTCTATCAAGTCATCGGTACCCCGGGCACGACGGTGCTCGCGCCGTGTAGCGTCCTCGGTTCGCCCGCGGTGGCGGTGCGGATGACGACCACGGCGGGAGTGATCACCCCCGACGTTGAGGCGGGTGTCGTCGAGATCTTTCCCGGTAACCCACCCGTCGTCTTCGATCTCGTGGCCGAAGTCCAAGCGACCGGACTCTACGATCCCATCGACGGGATCGGCACTGCGACCGCCAAGCTCTCAATCCGCGAAAGCGCCTTAAACCAAGGCGCGCTTACGGGAGTCGAAGCCTTTTCGTTTCGAGCTGCGATCAACCCAACTCTCGCCGACGTGACCGGCATCGGCATCGCCCCCGATTTGAGCCAGATCAATGCCGGCGCAGGCCCCGATCTCTTTGTCACCGACATTCTGGCTGAAGGGGTCACGGTCGACGTCGTCGTCGATAACCAAGGAGTGGATACGATTCTTCTCGATAGTCCGCTCGAAGCGGCACTCGTTACCATCGACAGTCTGCCCGGATCTCTGGTCTTCAACCCGTTTGGCCTGACCGTTCCGATCGAGTTTGATACCGACTTTCCCACGCCGATCGAGAACCGTGTCGAGGCGGATGCCGCCGTGGTATTGACCGATACTTTCGACGGCTCTTTCCGGTTCGTACCGCGCAAACGCTTTCGCCGCGGCGACGCCAACGACGACGGCCTCACCGATATCGCCGACGTCATCCGTATCCTCGAGAGCCTCTTTGAAGGTGTCCCCGTCAATTGTCGAGATAGCACCGATACCAACGACGACAATAGCTACAACATCGCGGACGCCGCCCAATTGCTCGAAGTAATCTTCCTCGGGGCGCCGCTCCCGGCTCCCGCCGGCAATTGCGATTGGGATCAGACCGGCGTTTCGAACTGTCTCAGCTTTAACAGCTGCCCATAACTATCAATCGACAACCGTCAGTCGACCTCGCCGCTGGCCCGCTCGAGCGACGATCGAAAGTGGTTCTCATCGATCCACGACTTCTCGATGACGTCGCCGATGCGTAAGGCGTCGACGTTCTCCATGCCGAGCACTACCTGGCCAAAGATCGTGTACCGATCGTCGAGGTGTGGGGTCGGCATATGGGTGATAAAGAATTGCCCTCCCCCGGTATCGGGGCCCGCCTTGGGCATGCCGACCGAGCCGCGCTGATACCGCCGCGGATTGATCTCGTCGGGGAGGTAGAAGCCCGCGTCGCCCCAACCATCGCCGTGCGGATCCCCACCCTGGACGACAAACGCTGGCACCACGCGGTGGATCGTCAGTCCGTCGTAGTGTTGCACCCGATTGAGCGCGACGATCGCGGCGACGTGGAGCGGAGCATCCTCGCGAAAAAGTTCGATCGTCACGCGACCACGCTCGGTCTCGAGAATCCAATAAGGGTTTTCGCCGCCGTAGAGCTCTTCGCGTCCGATCGGTGGATAGGGTGAGATCGCGGTAGAGGCGCCCGGCTCCACCAACCATTCAGGCGTCGGGAGTCCGCGCCGGCTCGCGATCGCGTGCGCAAGCCGTCGCACGCCGAGGCTCGGATCCGCGAGGGCGATCGGCAGGAGCTCCTCGACTCGCTCCTCCTCGCGCAGTGCCTCGAGGATCGTCGTGCGTGTTTCCCAGAACTCCTCCCAGCGCGAGTTTCGGTAGATCATCAGAAGCTCGTCGATCCAGCCCAGCTCTTTGAGAGTGGCAAGCCCCTGGACTGCACTCGCCCGAACCGCAAAGTCTGAATTCTGAACCGCGGCGCGCAGCGACGTCGGTACCTGCGGGTAGTGATCCCTGAGCCGAACCAGCGCTTCGAGCGCGAGAACCCGATCGACGGGGCGATCAGACTCGAGGGCGGACCGGATCAGCGGAGTAGCCGCCCCGCCGAGGTATCCCGCGGCTTGGATTGCGGCCTGTCGCAAGCCAGGCTCCGAGCTTTCAAAGGCGGCCCGGACCTGCTCGATCGTCTCGGCCGATTCGGGACGCGCGCGGACCGCGGCGACCAACGCGATCTCGCGAATCCGAACCGGATAATCACCGTTTGCGTAATTGAGGAGCTCGGGCCGAGCCTCGCTCGCGTACGCGGCGGCCGCGCCGAGCGCGGCCACGAGACTCTCAAGAACGAGTTCGTTCGATTCGCTCGGAGCTCGAGTTCGGGCCGCTTCGACCACGATCTTCGAGATCGCCGCCAGGCCAAATCCGGGGGCAGGCCCTTTGGGGCCAGGCTCTTCCGGGTCCAGCTGTTCGGTATCCGGTTGGGCCCGGCAGAGTCGTTCGAGCGATTGCCAAGCGGTCGCGCGAGCCGTCCAGTGGTTTTGGTCGAGCTCGGTGATCCGGACGAGCCGCGCGATGCCGGCCCGCGTCGGGGTTTGGTGACGAAGCCCGCGAGCGACGAAGGTCTGGACCCAGGGGTTGGGATCCTCATTGAACTTCGAGAGGACCGCGGTCGCCTCGGCGGTCTCGATCGCCGCGAGCGAATACGCCGCGGCGGCCCGCACCTCGGGGCTTCCGTCGTCGCGTAAAACTCTTGCAAGCCCGGGCACGGCGCGCTCGCGCGATCGCTTGAGTGCTCGAGCGGCTCGTGCTCGCACCGAACTCGATTCGTCGCGAAGCGAACGACTCAAGACCGAGAAGATCGCATCGTTGACCGAAGTCTCGTCGCTCTCGAGTTTGCCGAGGGCAGCCGTCGCTTCGGCCCGGAGCGATTCACTCTCCGAGTCGAGCAAGTTGGTCAGAAAAGTGGCCGCGGCGGGATCACCGATCAAGCCGAGGGCAAAGGCGACTTCGGTTAGGACGCCCTTCTCGTTCTCATTCGCAAAGCTCGCGAGCAGACGAGCCGTCGCCCCTTCGGGCTGAACTCGCGCGATCATTCGTACTTGAGAGCGCCGGACGTAGGGACTCGGATGCGCGAGCAGATTGAGATCTGAGATGATACGCGGATCGCGGCGCCACTCGGACTGCTGGATCTGCGACACCAGCGGATCAAACTCGCTCGGGGTCGGAGCGGAAGTCGAAGAGCAGCCCGCTGCGAAGCCGAGGGTTAGGGTAAAGAGGGCCACCGCCCAAGAGAGTTTCACGTGCCGGGTTCCTCTCCGCGGGTGAGGTCGACTTGTCGGCTGATCCGACCCGCGCCGCGATCGGGAAGACCGGGAGGCCCGAGAGGCCCCTCAGGGCCAGTCTCACCCTCAGGGCCAGTCTCACCCTCAAGGCCAGTCTCACCCTCAAGCTCGAGTCGCGGTCCCGTCTGTCCGAGGCCGAGCTCGAGTTCGCGGATCTCGGCGAGACCGTAGGCCCGCCCCTTATCGACCCCGGGACAGCTCTGCGCCGTCTCGCGCCACGCGGTTTCGCTCTCGAGATTCTCCGACCAGAACGGAAAGGTGCGACACTGGGTAGGGCGGACTTCGTAAACCTGACAGCCGCCATCCCAAAAGATGCAGTCGAAGTTTGGCTTCTCGACCAGGCTCAAGTCACGACCGACACGCCGCAGGTAGGTTCGAGCAAAGTCTTCGACACTCAGGTGAAGGTAGTCGGCGAGAGCGGCGATTTCGGTCCGGTCGACCCAGACGTAGCCTTCGACGCGGCAGCAATTCCCGCAACTCGAACACTCAAAGCAGAGCCCCTCTTTGAACCATGGAAACTCGGGAGTCGAAGGCACAGCGGATCTTTTCTAAACTGACGTCACAAGCTCTGAGCATACGATAACCGAATTAGCGGCACCGCGGCACCGCCGGTTCCAGTTCGGCGGAATCGGCACTCTTTACGACGGATAGAAACGAAGAAGTTATGGCGAGTCAAGAGTCGCCCGAGTGGGCGGAGTTTTGGGCTGAGCGCTGGCGTGAAGACCGGATCGGCTTTCACAAAGACGTCGTCAATCCGAACCTCGTCCGCCACGCGGATCAGTTTCTCAACCCGGGAGACCGTGTCTTCGTCCCGCTCTGCGGTAAGAGCCTCGATCTGATCTGGCTCGAGCGCGAGGGCTATCAAGTTATCGGGATCGAAGTCGTGGAGAAGGCCGTGATCGATTTTCACCTCGAGCAAGCTCGCGAGTACCGCGTCGTGAAACGCCCCGATCACGAGCGCTACGAGAGTGGGTCGATCACTACGATTCGCGGTGACGCTCTCGCGGTCGATCGCGACGCGGTCGGGGACTTTGACGCGGTCTACGATCGCGCGAGCTTCATCGCACTCCCCCCCAAACTTCGAGTCGAATTCGCCCAGCGACTGACGAGTTGGATCGAGCCCGGACAGAGGATGCTACTCGTCGCGATCGACTATCCACAACCCGAACTGGAGGGGCCCCCCTTTAGCGTTCCCGAGGACGAGCTCCGCCGCCACTTCGAGCCGCATTTCGACCTGACGCTCGTCGACCGCCGGGACGTCCTCGACTCGGAGTCGCGCTGGCGAGAGCGTGGACTGACGCGACTCGAAGAGTGGGTTTGGCGGCTGACCCGGAGGGCGGACTGACGATTTACCAGTGCAATTCGCAGCGAGCTCCCGCCGGGAGCTCGTGGTCGGGGTTGGGAAGTTCGAGGAGAACGCCGTAGGTGCTACTCGCGGCGTCGATGAGCTCGTCGACGACCTTGACCCGCGCCGTGCGCACCACGGGCTTCCCGGCGATGAAGAGCGTCACTTGGACCTCCTCCCCCGCCTTCACTTGACCGTAGTTCCGGTCGGGCAAGAAGGCTTCGATATGGAGAGGGTCGAGCACGGCGAGCCTGAGAACGGGTGAGTCCTTTGACGCTTCGACAAGTTCGCCGGGCTGAGCGAGTCGCTCGATCACAACCCCTCCGACGGGCGAGAAGAGCCGCCTCTGGTTGAGGTCGGCGACGGCGCGTTTGTATTCGAGTTCGGCCACCTCTTGTTGGTGCTTCGCCGCTTCGATCTGCAACCGAGCTAGCTCGGTTTCGGTCGCGATCTCGTCGAGTTCGTCGCGCGAAACCACACCATCGGCGCGGAGCTTCTGAAGATTTTCGAGGCGTCTTCTCAAGCTTCGCTCGCGCGCCTCGGCCGATCGAATCTGCGCATCCGCTTGCGATCGTTTTTTTGCGATCTGCATAGTCGCGGTTTCGACCTCAACGTCGAGTTGAGCGACGAGCGCCCCTTTCGGAATTGTATCCCCGCGATCGAACTCGATGGTGTCGAGACGACCTCGCGCATTAAAGCCGAGGTTGAGGGTTTGCGAAGGGGTGGCTAAGCCCTGATAGGTCTTATCGGTATCGGGCGCAAAACCCGACAACAGCAAGACGGGCGTGAGGCAGAGAGAGATCGTCAATCCCCAGCGTAATCGGGCCATCGATCGAATACCTTTCGAGTCTCCCCCGAGACGTCTTCGCGATTCCAAACCGGATCGCGGGATGCCCTCGAGTTCGGGAGCGTCGGGATCAATAGAGTCTTCTTCTCTAGGATAAGATGGTCCCCTCGCTCGAGACGAGCCCTACCGGCCCGATTCTCGCAGCGTCGACCGATAAAGCTCTGTGAAGATGCCGGCAGCTCTGCGATTCGGAGAACGGCCTCAAGGAGATGATCGTTGTCGTAGCCCGACTACTCAATTTACGGGAGTAGGCTCGGCTTCCCGTAGAACACGTACTCGGTCGAATAGGCGCTGATTTCGAAGTACTTCTCCTCCTCGCCAGGATCGACGACGCCGTTGAGATTTACGTCGAGGATCCCCGTGCCGTACCGGTAAGGTCGCACCAAACCATCGTCGGTACCGAGAGCGGGCGAGACCTTGCTGATCTTGAGAAAGCGGCAGACGAGCTTGCCCCCCGAGTAGACTTCGAGCACTCCGTCCGCCCCGGTCCAGTTCATCAATTTTCGGGCTAGCTGATTCCGCTTTTCCGCCTGAAACAAATAGGGACTGATCGCCGCCAGCAGAATCGCGAGAACAATTCCCGCGATAATAAGATTGCGCTTCATCGATTCTCTCTCTCAAAATCGGCTCCTCAAGGCGGCGGTACGCGTCGCATCACCAGCCCTGAGAAGAGTGCAGCCCGCTACTCCGGACCGGCAAGACTCGTGCAGAGTGTGTCAGACAAGCGGGGTCGTGGCCAGCATCCGCCTTAGCGATCTCTCGCTGCGCGTTCATAAACAATGCAGCCAAGGCGGTTCACGCATTATCATTTTGCTTCGCTCTCAGCTTGTGGCAAGTTGTGGATAGGGTGGCAAGTTGTCGATAGGGTGGCAGGTTGTCGATAGAGCTTCAGGGAGTTACCGGTAGTCTTCGAGTCGATACGGGGTAGGAGTTGCGTTGAAGCGAACCTTGATCATTATCGCCTTGATCACGCTGGCGAGTTCAGGTTGTGTGAGATCGTCGCTGACGATCAAGTCCAATCCGACCGGGGCGCTTTTGTTTATCGATGGTCAACTCCTGGGAGAGACTCCGGTCACGATCGACTTCGACCACTACGGACACCACGAAATCCTCCTGCGTCTCCCCACGAGTGTCACGAGCGAACTCAAGTACGCCCCGAAGCGCGAGGTGATCGAAGTCTCTCCGCCTTGGTATCTGCTCTTTCCGTTCGATTTCTTCGTCGACTTCTTCTACCCCGTCCCGATCCACGACCACCACGAGTTCTCGTTCGATCTCGACCGCTTCGATCCGAGCGACGGGCGTCCCGCCTTTGAAAAACGCGCCCGCTCCGCTGGGCTCGACTTCGGAGTCTCAGATCGCGACGAGGGCGAGGAGGAGGGGTGATCAGCAATCGAAGCCGGCCGCTGCCCGAGGATTGTCCAGCCGGTTTTGAGGGCTTGAATGTGCTCGTCTTTGGTCTCGGAAGATTCGGGGGCGGGGCGGGCGCGGCCCGCTAATTCGCCGAAAGGGGGGCCCGGGTCTCGGTAACCGACTTGCGTTCAGCAGACGATCTCAAGCCCTCCCTGCTCGCACTCGCCGATACTCGGGTCGCCAAGTATCTCCTCGGTTCGCACGATGACGACGACTTCCGGAAAGCCGACTGGGTCGTCGTCAACCCCGGGGTGAAGCCGGGCAACCGCTATCTCGAGCTCGCCCAAAATTCGGGAGCCCTCCTCGTCACGGAGATCGACCTCTTTTTGCGCTGGTGTCGCTCGCGTTGGATCTGCGGAATCACGGGCTCACACGGGAAGAGCACGACGGCCACTCTCACGGCGCAGATGGTCGAAGCCTCAGAACTCCCCGTCGAACTCGGCGGCAACATCGGCCGATCGCTCCTGCCCGAGCTCGATGAGATCGGCGAGCAAACGCGGATCGTGCTCGAGCTCTCGAGCTTCCAACTCTACCGACTCTCTGACGATACCCCGCGCCCCTCAGTGGTCGCGATCACCCAGTTTTCGCCCAACCATCTCGATTGGCACTCAGACCTCGAGGAATACCTGAGGGCGAAAGAGCAGCTGCTCAAGGGACCGATTCGCGCCGAAAGCGCCAAGGCCTACGCGGTGATCCCGTCGGGCGGCAACTACGAGACACGCTGGCGCCATCTCGCGCGGGAGCGGCAGACGCTGCTCTTTTCGGGCGAAGGCATGCCGACCCAGGGGTTTGGTTACGAGGATGATTGGCTCTGCCGCATCAGCGAGAGCGGCGCCGTCGACTCGTTCTACAACACGCGCGAACTTCGGATCCGCGGAGAGTCCTTTCTGAGTAACGTCGCCTGCGCGGCAGCCCTCGCCTCGACGCTCGGCGCGAAAGACCCCGGCATCACGCGGGCGCTCAAGAACTTTCGGGGTCTGCCGCACCGGCAAGAGATCGTCGCCCAAGCCCACGGCCTCCGCTTTGTTAACGACTCCAAGGCGACGACCCCCGAGGCCGCGGCGGCTGCCGTCGAAGCCTTTGGACCCAAGCTCTACGCAATCGTCGGGGGGAGCGACAAGTCGCTCGACCTCTCCTCGCTGGTCGAAGCGCTCGTCGAACATACCGAGGGGGTCTTTGCGATCGGCGAAACCGCGGACGCTCTCATCGAAGCGCTACGATCCCGGGACTATTCGGGAACACTAACACTCGCGAAGACTCTTGAGTGCGCCTTCCAGCTCGCCACCGAAAACTCTCGCCCCGGGCTCACGATCGTGCTCGCTCCGGGCTGCGCTTCGTTCGACCAGTTTGTCAACTACGAAGAGCGCGGCGAACGCTTCACCGAGCTCGCCGAGACGTTCAAACGCAGCGCTCGAGTCGACTGAGTGCTGAGTCACTACGCATCTTCGGTCGACTCTTCACCCGTGTGCATCCACCGGGTCAATATGGGGGATAGGACGAGACAGAAGATACCCACTCCGACCGCGACTATCCCGATCTTCCCAAAGACACTTCCGTATATATCGACCGTCTCGACCGGGGGCGGAATGGTGGTGGCCCCGCTGTCGTCCCCGTGCCCGACGTTGGTGAGCTGAGCGATAATCGCCGCGACGAGATTCGAAAACGCGGTCGCCAGGAACCACCCCCCCATCACCGTGCTCACCAGACGCTTGGGCGAGAGCTTGGTCACCATCGAAAGTCCGACCGGAGACAAACAGAGCTCACCCGTGGTGTGCAATAGATAGCCGATTAACAGCCAACTCATTCCGACCATTCCCCGAGAGTCGGCATTGACGGCTCCATACCAGAGCGCGACAAAGCCCAAGCCGAGCTGGATAAAGCCAAAGGAAAACTTGCCCGGCGTACTCGGCTCGAGCCCCCACGAGGCGAGCAACGACCAGGCGATCGTAA
>CAYZYD010000057.1:0-11802 GCA_964482505.1 uncultured Planctomycetia bacterium
TCCATCAGATATCCTATTCCTCGATAGTGCCAATGAGATTCAAGTCTACCGAAGCTTGGCCGGCCTGACCGTCAATAACGCGAGTACACCATTTAACATTGGTCAAAATGATGGGATCAATGCTCTCGCCGTGTCACTCTTCCCACCGGCGAATCAGTCTCAAACGGTGGTTGTATCATTCCGACCTGATCCGGTGGCTTCGGAAGTCATAGCCGCGGATGTGTTTGTCTACAAAAACCTCCAAGTTCCCGAACTCGAGTTATGGCGAGACGCCGCGAATATGGGGCTGTTGCTCTCGGTTGGACCTGACGTGGACTCGGTCATCGGCATCGACCCTAAGTCACTCCTCTCCCAGACCGCCTACACTACGGACGCGCTGAGTTTTTCTCCGGGCCCATACGCCGGTGAAAGTGAGATCACGTTCCCGCACACCGGTAGCCCCGATATTGAAACTTCGGTTGTCATCGAATGGGACTTTGTCCTGTCGCCACTCGAATCCGGTACTTTCACCCTGCCGTACGAACTCGAGCCTGGCGATTCGCGGCTCGGCGCCATTCACTTCGTCCTCGACGGATTTCCGATGTCTCACTATGAGGTGATTCACTACGCCGGGGATCTCGGAGAGCAACCTCTCGAGGCTATTTCGGGATTCTCAAATGAATCTTTAATTATGGGCGCCCTGACTCCAGTACTTCCAATCAGTCCGATCGTTCAAAATTGGGAACTGAATCTTGAGGGCTCGCGACAGATACTCAATCCGTCTGAGCTCAATTACAGCTTCACGGTCGGCGTCGAGAAGCGGCCCTACCGTGTGGACGCGAAAGCCGTCTCAGCTTTAGATTTTCGAAGTGACGCTCGGTCAGCGTTCATTTACCCCGATACATTCGTTCCCTCCCCCATAAACGTCGAAGTAACCAGACTCTCGGAAACTAACTACCGAATCGACTACGACGTGTACGACGAGAGCGCTATCGACGAAGATATCGCGAGCTGGCTTGACGAAACCGGCGTCACCACTGAAGTCTTCCTGAGTGGAATCGGCGACGAAGGTGGGAGTCCCGAGGAACCCGAGGATATCTCGGGCCCGAGTCCGATCTTTGTCGACGTGGGAGGTCGGGAGGGGTTACGCAAATTGAGCTTCGTCAATCGTACTCCGGAAGACGAACACTCGTTGCCGACGGTCGTCACGTTCTTCGTCGGCATTGAACAACGATTACGACCTAAGACTGATATTCCGCAATCGGGAAGCTTTGGCTGTACTGGTGACCTTGCTCTTGTGGATGCCACCGCAAGCCTCGTCCACTTGAATCGAAGCTGCGGAGATCCGCTTCATCAGTTCAACCTGACTCGGGTACTGAGTCGTCCAAACGATACGACCTATCACGAGATCGACTTCCCCCAAAGCCCTGGATCCTTTGGTCTCACCACGTTCGATATCGAGCTCACGGGAGTGACCTCGTATCTCAGGGAGAGCCACCCCGATCGCAATGACTTCGAAAATCGGCTGCTCTTTACGGCTCGATTTGAGAGCCTCGACTACCTCATCGTGACCACGGCCGAACCCATTAAACAGTCCGGGAGCCAGGTTGAGCGGCTCAGAGAGTGCCTTATCATCTTCCCAGAGCCCGTCGGGAGCATCTCGAGCATCGCGATCGAAACGAGCTCGGATCAGATATTGATCGTAGCGGATCAATCGCTCTACACCGCTTCTCTCGACACTCTCGAATCGGACCTCGTCGTCCCGGCCACCTCGGTCGATACCCTAGCCGCTACGAATGTTTGGGGGGTTAGTGCCCGGGAGCCCGGTGTCTACGAGGTTGCTGTCAGCGACCCGTGTCAATCCGACCTCCCCACTCACTTCTTAACATTAACTAGCTCGCACGAAATCCTCAGCCATACCCGACTCTCCGGGCCCACGGAGATCCACGGATTTGTTCACGCGAACGATCCACTTCCTTCAACTTACCTCAGTTCGACGAGGTACGAAGGCGATCCGGGGGGGCCGACCGTCGTGACGCATCAGATCGAAGTGATGGATCGCCCCAAGTATTCAGAGTCAGTGGATGCGAGTCCTTTTCGGAGTACCGACCTTCCCTTCGATCTCGATGGCGATGGCGATGTCACGACGCTCGATTCGATTGAGTTTGTGACGGCGATTAACCTCCTGCTGACAGATCCTGCCGCGTTTATCAACTATTGGGAAACCAGTGCCACGCACGCCTCCTGGGATGTCGCCGGTGGAGACGGAACCTACGCCGGAGATGGTGTTCTCGACAACGCCGACGTCATTCTTTTGGATTCCGTATTGATCTCGACTTTCCCCTCGATTTCTCCCCCGTACCAAGCCCCTGTGTTAGTCCAACCCTTCTGGGAAGGAGATAGTACGTCGATCTGTCCGTAAGCACTCCGGATTCCCTGAGCCGAGACGGGTATCTCGGCTCAGCCGCCCACAATCGAAGAAATGCCAAATAGGATGAACGCTTACACGCTTCGAATCATCTGCCAAGGGTCGGTGGTCCCTCCCGTGACCCTGCGACCCAACCAGCCCCTCACGTTTGGCCGGGGAGAAGATAGTGATCTACTCCTCGAAGATCGCTATCTCTCGCGTCAGCAGGTCACCATCGAGCTCAATGACGCGGGCGAAGTTTGGGCGAGAGATCATCGGGGAAAAAACCCAACGCTGCTCGCAGGCGAACCGATCACTGAGGTGCAACTCCGGGCAGGTGACACCCTGGCGGCCGGACACTCCAAGATCATCCTCTGCGAGTCAAAGCGGTCTGCTTCTCTCTCTTCCACCCTCGCGATCGGTAGCTCCAGCGACCTCGAGTCGTCGCGCCTGACTTTTGAACTCTCGGCCGACAATCCGGACGAGTTTCTCTCCAAAGGTACGGGCACGCGAAGCCGACCGGCGCAACTCAAAGCGATAGCGAGGCTGACCGAGACAATCGGGCAGATCGACTCCCGCGAGGAGGTTTTTGCGCTCGTCGAATCCACGCTCGAGGGGAAGCTCGATTTCGATCGCTACTTCTTGGCGCTCGGTATACCTAGCGAATCGAACTTTGAGATCGCTCATGTCCTCGGGCCGACCAAGACCGAACAGGTCTCGATGAGCCAGAGCATTCTCGACAAGATTCGTAGAGAGCAGAAAGCGGTGCTGGTCGAGGATCCCGTGGCTCAGATCAAACCGACCAGCGACTCCATCTTAGAACTCGGCATCTCGTCCTTTATGTGCGCGCCGATGGTTGCAAGTGGTGAGTTTACGGGATTTCTCTACGCCGATCGCCTCAACGGTGACAAGCCGTTTGACCCCGGGGATCTTCACTTCTTACAAGGTGTCGCGCACCTGACCGCGCTCGCATTTCGAGAGTTTGCATTCGCCGAATACCTGAAGAGCGAAGATGCGCGCCTCCACGAATTGATCGATCGTGAAGCGGGGTTTGTCGCCAATTCTCGCGTGATGCTCGAAGTGATCAGCCGCGTCGACCGCTACGCCAAGAGCGATGCCGCGGTTCTCATCAGCGGCGAGACGGGGACGGGTAAGGAGCACTTCGCCCGAATGCTGCATACTGGATCGCCTCGCGCTGAAGGGCCGTTTGTGGCGTTTAACTGCGCCCTTTCCAACCCTTCGATGATCGAGAGCGAGCTCTTCGGTCACGTGAAAGGTGCCTTCACTGGGGCCGATCGCGACCGCAAAGGACGTTTCCAACTCGCCGAGGGCGGTACTCTCTTTCTCGACGAAATTGCCGAGATGCCTGTCGACCTCCAGGCAAAGCTGCTGCGCGTCCTTCAGGAAAAGAAAGTCTGGCCCGTCGGCAGCGACGACGGGATCCCCGCCGATTTCCGTCTCGTCTCGGCAACCCACCAGAACCTAAAGCAGCTTCGCGAGTCCAAGCAGTTTCGCGACGATCTCTACTACCGAATCAGCGGGCTCTATCTCGACGTGCCACCCCTCTCCAAGCGCGGGGATGACGTGGTCGAAATCGCCGAGAGCCTCCTCGGCGGGACTCACCAACTTTCCGAAGAGGCGTGCGGTGCTCTCAAAGCCTATAGCTGGCCCGGAAATGTTCGCGAGCTTCAGAATATTGTCGAGCACCTCCGGCTCACAGCCGCGGGCAAGACGATTCGACTCAGCGACCTGCCTCCCCATATTCGCGAGTCGCGCAGGTCTCCCTTCGCACTTCGACTTGAGTCACTCAAAGAGGTCGAAGCGAAACATATCGCGCACACCCTCAAGATCGTCAAAGGCAACAAACGCCGAGCCGCCGAGCTCCTCGGCATCTCGCGCACGACGCTCTACCAAAAGCTCAATCAGTACAACTTGTAGAGCCTTGCACGGCCGGGGGGAATTTCAGACTCGGGCCGCACGAGGTGGCAAGAACTAACTCGCTTTGGATTCCGGGTCCCCCCGCCGAACAAGCTTTCGGATAGTCAGATAAAAGACCGGGGTCATGATCATTCCGAAGATAGTGACTCCGACCATGCCCGAGAAGACCGCGGTTCCGAGGGCTTGGCGCATTTCGGAGCCCGCGCCGCGCGCGAAGACGAGGGGGAGGACGCCGAGGATGAACGAGAAGGCGGTCATCAGGATCGGGCGCAAGCGGAGTTTGCACGCCTCGACGACCGCGTCAAAGGGGGAATCTCCCTCTTGTTCGCGCTCCTTCGCAAACTCGACGATGAGAATCGCGTTTTTGCAGGCGAGACCGACGAGCAAGACGAAGCCGATCTGCACGAGGATATTGTTGTCGAGGCCCCGCACAAAGACTCCGAGCAATCCGAACGAGAGACAGAGTGGCACAATAAGGACCACGACGAGCGGCAGCGACCAACTCTCGTACTGCGCGGTCAGCGCGAGAAATGCGAGCAGCACGCAGAGCGCAAAGATCAGCACCGCCGTGTTGCCCGCAGTCTTCGCTTGATAGGCGAGATCGGTCCATTCAAAGTCCATGGTCTGCGGCAAGGTCTCGCGCGCAATCCGTTCCATCTCCTCGAGTGCCTGGCCCGTCGAAAACCAGGGCAGCGTATCGCCGGTGACATCGGCCGCTGGGTAGAGGTTGTAACGGACGACCCGCGCGGGCGCGGCGCGCCGCTCGAGATTCAAAAGCGAACCGAGCGGGACGATGGCGCCGGTGGCGCTCCGCGTTTTGAGCCGGAGGATGTCCTCCTCTTCGTTTCGAAAGGGCGCGTCGGCCTGTGCAGTGACTCGGTAGACGCGCCCGAGATAGTTAAAGTCGTTGACGAAGACCGAACCGAGGTAGACCTGGAGCGCTTCGTTGACGCTTGCGATCGGAACATCGAGGATCTGCGCTTTGGTTCGATCGATGTCGGCGTAGAGCTGGGGAGCGCCGGTACTAAAGGTTGAAAACACCTGAACCATGCCCGGGACTTGATTCGCCTTGCCCGCGATCTGCCAAGCGGCTTGATTGAGCGCATCGAACCCCGCACCGCCGCGATCCTGGATTTGCATTTTAAACCCACCCCCGGTGCCGATTCCCGGGACTGGCGGGGGCGGAATCGCAAGAACCATCCCCTCTTCCACCTGACCGAGCCGAGCCCTCAGTTCGGCGAGGATGACATCGGCTGAGAGACCCTCGGCGGCGCGCTTCCCCGCGTCATCGAGCGGGGTGAAGATCGCGGCCGCGTTAGTGCTGTTAACCCGCGTCGCCCCCGAAAAGCCGGTAAAGGCCACCGCATTGGCGATTCCTGGTGTATCGCGCGCAATATCGGAAACCTGTTTGACCACGGCGTCGGTCCGGTCGAGTGAAGCCCCCTCGGGTAATTGCACCGCGAGGATCAGATAGCCTTGATCTTGCGGGGGAATGAACCCCCCGGGTATCGCTTGAAATCCGAAGTAGGTTCCGACCATCAGCCCGACGAAGAGAAGCAGCATGAGATAGCGCCACTTGAGCGCGCGCGAGACAACTCTCGCGTAGAGCTGGCTCCCCTTGTCGAAGACCCGGTTGAAGAGCCAGAAGAACCAGCCGAGCAAGAAACCGAGCACCCAGTCGAGCCCGCGCTTTTTGGCGTCGCTTGGACGGAGAATCACGGCTGAGAGCGCCGGGCTCAAGGTGAGTGACACAAAGGTCGAGATCGCAGTCGACGCGGCGATCGTCAGCGCGAACTGTTTGTAGAATTGTCCGCTGAGTCCACTGATAAACGCGGTCGGCACAAAGACCGCGATCAGCACCACCGTGGTCGCAACCAGCGCTGAGGCGACCTCGTCCATCGCTTGCCGCGCCGCCTGTTTGGGCGAGAGACCGCTACTGAGGAGCCGTTCCACGTTTTCGACTACGACGATCGCATCGTCGACGACGATTCCGATCGCGAGGACGAGTCCGAAGAGCGAGAGACTGTTGAGACTAACCCCGAGCGCGCTCATGATCGCGAAGGTTCCGATCAGCGAAATCGGGATCGCCACCACGGGGATGATCGTGGTGCGCCAATCCTGCAAAAAGACGAAAACGGTCAGGACCACGAGTGAGGCGGCGATCAGCAATGTCTTGAAGACTTCGCGGATCGAATCTTCGACGAATTGGGTGGGGTTGTAGACGATGCGGTGCTCGAGCCCTCGGGGGAAGTCGCTCGACAAGCGCTCGACGGTACGAATCACTTGGTTTGCAGTATCGATCGCGTTCGAGCCGGGCCGTTGAAAGATCACCATCGCGACCGCGTTTCGACCGCCGAGATAACTCCTCACCGCATAGTCCTGAGCCCCGAGCTCGACTCTCGCCACGTCCCCGAGCCGAACCAGACGACTCTCTCGCCCCGATTTGATGATGATCTGCTCAAACTCTTGAGCGTTCTCGAGTCGACCCTGACTCGACACCGTCACCTGAAACGCGCCCGGTTCATCGGTGGGCTCTTGTCCGAGCGCCCCGGCCGCCACCTGGATGTTTTGCTCTCGAAGCGCCGCGAGGACATCGCCTGAGGTGAGGTCGAGCGAGGCGAGCCGTTCGATATCGAGCCAGACGCGCATGCTGTACTGACTGCCGCCAAAGATCCGAACGTCGCCGACGCCGTCGAGACGGGAGATCTGATCGCGAATTTGCAAGAAGGCGTAATTGCTGATGTAGAGCTGGTCGAGGCTGTCATCGGGAGACAGCATGTGAACGACCATCAGGAGATCGGGAGAGCTCTTTTGAGTCGTCACTCCAATTTGGCGAACCTCGGCAGGAAGCCGCGGCTCGGCCACATTGACTCGGTTCTGGACCAACACCTGGGCCTTGTCGACATCGGTCCCGAGCTCGAAGGTCACGGTTAGGGTCATGACCCCGTCGACCGTCGATTGCGACTCCATATAGATCATATCTTCGACGCCGTTGATCTCCTGCTCGAGCGGCGTCGCGACCGTTTGGGCGATTGTCTCGGGGGTTGCCCCAGGATAGCTTGCGGTCACGACCACCGTCGGCGTGGCGACCTCGGGATACTGCGAGACCGGTAGCTCAAAGTAAGAGAGTCCACCGACGAGCAGGACGACCGTCGAGAGGACGGTCGCAAACCGAGGTCGATCGATAAAGAAGCGGGGGATGTTCATCAGTTCTTGGTCCCGCTCGCCTTCACTTCGGGATCGAGATCCAGCGGAATCCACTCCTCTTCGGGAACGGGTTGGTAGTCGTTGGGAAGTCCGTCGCGCATCGGGTCGAGTTCAATTGTCTTCTCGGTCGGATTGACGACCGAACCGGGTTGAACGCGCTGGACTCCGCCGACGATCACCCGCTCTTCCCCGGTCAAACCCTCGCGGATGACGCGGAGTCCGTCGATCATCGGACCGAGCTTGACCGGCTGGACCGTCACTTTGTTCTCGGCGTCGACAACGTAGACAAATCGCTGGGTTTGATTCGAGCCGATCGCCTTGTCTTCGGTCATGACCGCGTCGTACCGAGCGCTGCCAGGAACTCGGACGGTGGCAAAGAGGCCCGGAGTCAAAAGGAGGTCGGGATTGCGCAGGATACCGCGACCGCGCATGGTGCCGGTCTCGGGATCGAGCCGGTTGTCGACAAAATCGATATGCCCTCGGTGCGGGTAACCCTCCTCGTCCATCAGCGCCACATAAACCGGATTCTTGGACTCCCGTGAACTCGGGCGCTCACCTTTATCGGCAAGTCGTAGATACTTGAGAAAAGCCTGCTCGTTGGCATCGAAATAAACGTGGATCGGATCGAGAGAGACGATATCTGTAATGGCCGTCGCCCCGGTGGTCCCGCCCTGGATCAGATTCCCTTTGGTTACGAGCCGGTTGCTGATCCGACCCGAGATCGGCGCGGTCACTCGCGTGTAGCTCAAATCGAGCTCGGCGCGCTCAACCCGAACCTCGGCGGTGTGAATCGCCGCCTCCGCCGAGGCGATCTCCGCTTCGGCCGACGCAATCGCGGCCCGGGTCGCTTCGACGTCTGCTTGAGCCTGCGCGTACTCGCTCTCCCGCACATCGACCTGCTCCTTGGCGATCGAATTGGTGGCGAGCGCCTGCTCTGCATTGGCGAGCCGACTCTTGGCGAGGTTCGAAGCCGACGTCGCTCGAACATTCTCCGCCTGGGCCTGGGCGAGCAACGCTTTCGAACGTGCGAGTCGCGCCTTTGCCTCCTCGAGCGTCGCCTTCTCGCGAGCAAGGTCCGCTTCGAAAGGGCGCTGATCGATGACCGCCAGAAGGTCACCCTTCTTGACGAGTTGGCCTTCGCCAAAGTGAATTGATTCTAGGTAACCCGAAACTCGAGCCCGAATCTCGACCGAGTCCACCGCGGCCAGCCGACCCGTGTAACGATCCCACTCGACGATCTGACGAATAATCGGCTTCGCAACCGTCACAGACGGTGGAGGGGGCGACCCCGTCGGTCCTGGACTTGGGGAACAGCTCAAACTTGCCAGGATCAAGCACAGGCTAAGCCAGCGAGTCCGAATCCCACCTCTGGTTCGCACGGAGCTTCGCTTCATATCAATCCGATTCTTCATAGGCTTCGCTGAGTATGATGTCTCGAGTCTCCCAACCCCCGCCGAGCGCCTTGTAGAGCGCGATCGAATTTGAAGTGATCGAAGCGCGACGTTCCGCTAGCAGCTCTTCGAGCGAGAAGAGCCGACTTTGGGAGTCGAGCACACTCTGGAAGCTGACTAACCCCTGCGAGTACTGGTTTCGGGAGAGCTCGACCGCACGCTTCGCTTCGCGCACGGCGAGGTTGAGCGAGTCAGCACTGATTTGATCGCGGACAAAACGAGTCATCGCGTTTTCGACCTCTTCGAGTGCGAGCAAGATCGACCGTTCGTACCGGACCAGCGCGGCTTCTTGGCGCGCGTCTTCGATGCGGATGTTGTCGCGTATCCGGTCGCGGTTGAAGACGTTCCAAGTCAGCGATGGGCCAAACCCGGCGGCGAGGGCGTCGCGGCGAAAGAACTTATTGACGTGTTCGGTTTCAAAGCCAATGTTTCCAAAGAGCGTTAGCCGCGGATAGAGTTCGGCCACTTCGATGCCAATCCTCGCGGTCTGGGCCGCGAGCTCGCGCTCCGCCCTTCGGATATCGGGACGCCGTCGGATAATGTCGGCGGGGACTCCCACTGCGATCTCGACCGGTGCGACCGGGATCGGCGTCACGACTCGGAGCTCCTCTTCGAGGTCGCCGGGATAGAGGCCCAATAGCACCGCGAGGCGGTTTCGGGCCGCTCGCGCCTCCGCCTCGAGCGTGGGCAGAGTTGCGCGGGTACTTTCGAGGTTGGTCTTCGCCTGTACAACATCGAGAAGACTGACGAGATTGGCCTCGTAGAGATTCTGGGTGAGTTCGAGGGTCTGCTCTTGCCGCAGGATATTGGCTCGAGCGATCCGGGCGCGCTCTTGGAAGTTTCGCAAATCAACGTAGTTGAGGGCGGTTTCGGCCAGAACGCTGATCAGCACGTCTCGAGCGTCTTCGAGGACGGCGTCAAAGTCGGCTCGGTTCGCCTCAAGATTGCGGCGGCTTCGACCCCAGACGTCGATCTCCCAAGTCGCATCAAACCCGAGCGCAAAGTTATTGAACGTTCGCTCGGAAAAGGCACCGTTGGCAGTATCCGCGGAGGTTCGAGTCCTGGTGTAGGAGCCGTTGGCGTCGATGGTCGGAAAGAGACGAGTCCCGGCGATACTTCGAAACGCGCGCGCCTCGCGGATGCGTGTCAGCGCTTCGTCGATATCGAGATTACGCTCGAGGGCTCGCTGGATCAGCGAATCGAGAAGCGGATCTTCAAACTGAGTCCACCATTCGTCGAGTTGGGCCGAGCCCGAGGTCAAACCCCGCTCGAGCTCGGACGTGTACTCGACCGGCGCCACGGGTTCGGGTGTCTCGTAGTCCGGCCCCACCACACACGAAGTGGTAAGCAGCAGGGTCATAACGCTAAAAAGCAACGGACGAGGTGGGGACAGAGGTCACACTCCACGAATCGTGAGAGAGAACCGCGGCCTTCGGGATTCCGAGGGCTTCAGGATTCCGAGGGCTCCCAGGGAACTTGCGCGATTTGACACCCTTTTGGGTGAAACACTCGGCGTCACGAGTTAACGCCGAAGCCTAAACAGACGAGGGCTGCGCAGTCTGCAAAAAGCCCCCTTGCAATTCAAGTCTAAATAGTTTCATTTGGAATAATGAAGAGAAAAGCGCCGTCCGCCTGGGAACACATGCTCCTCCACATGCGGGTCCTTCAATCGGTATTGCGAGAAGCTGAGCCCGCGCTGGCCGACCTCGGCCTCGACCCCAAAGGCTTCTTTGTTTTGAGCGTACTCGATGATTATCCGAGTCCCGCCGAGATATCGCGGGCTTTGGTGCTGCCGCGGCCGACCGCCACCTCTTTGATCAAACGGGCGGAAGAGGCGGGGCATATCAAGAGAAAGACAGTCCCCGGAGATTTACGCCGTTTTCACTTGAGCCTGACCGCCAAGGGTCGACGCGTCATGCTCGAGGGTCGGCAAGTACTCGATCAAGTGATGCGAGAGCGTCTACACCGAATCACCCGCTCCGACCAAACCATCCTCGAAGCCGCCCTCGAGAAACTCGCGGACGAGTAACCAAGCCGAGCCCGGAAACGGGATATCAGGGTCATTGAGGATCGTATCTGATAGTAAAACGCCGCGAGTGGACGTCCGACGACTTCGCAGCAGCGGGCTCATGAATAATGCTTCGAGGCCTGCTCTTCCCAAAGAGGGTTCTCAGGGCTAGACTTTCGTTGGGTCAAAATTTAAACGATATCCGAGGTGCGATCCGGGCATGCAACCCTTCTCGCCGCGCGCGACGCGGCCTGTTTCACCCGACCGGGTGGAAGGGGGCTTCATGCTGTCACGTCCTTTCTTCGCGTCTCTCTTGGTAATGTTGTTGGCCAGCGGTGTTGGGGCACCGCTTTGTTACTCTCAAGGGCAGACCCACTACCTCAATTTCGAAAGCGTTCAGACCAAACCGCTCGCCACAATCAAAGTCGGCGCGTTCGACTATCTCTTTGCCTGTAACACCCCTGATAACTCGGTCGAGATTTATCACGTCACCAACGGCGCCTTTGACCCGATCAATTCGCGCTCGCGGGTTCCGGTCGGACTCGAACCCGTCAGTGTCACTGCCGCCCCCACCCCACTGACCTCGAACCAGGTCGATATCTACGTCGCCAGTATGGTCGGCGACTCCGTCTCTCACTTTCGATTGACCGAGACGGCCGATCCGCTCGCTCCGGTGGTTGAGTTTAAAAAGACCGTCAATATTACCCCCACTCCGCTCACGGGCGACGAGCCTGTCGACGTCACCGTTTACGGGGATACCGTTCTCGTAGCTCTCCGAAACAACAACGGGCTCGCACTTTTCGACCGGGACC
>CAYZYD010000058.1:0-11727 GCA_964482505.1 uncultured Planctomycetia bacterium
TCGCTGCGCTTACTTGCAGGGGTGGGGGGGCGAGAGCCTCCGCTTTTCTCATGCGAAGAGAGTCACAGCAAGTGAGGTTAAGGTCGAGCCACGGGGGCGCGTCTTGACCGCCGACGGTGTGGTTCTGGCCCGCGACGAAAGCTACTTTCAAATCTCGGTCGATCCCGTTTTTGCTACCCGTAAGTGCGCTCCCACCGAGAAGCCCGCTCAGCTCGAATTTGAGATTGAGGAGTTTCGCAGGGCGGTCGAACCCGCTCAGGTCGTCAATTGGGAAACGATCAAGGCGGCTGCCGTCGGTCGACTCGAGCAGGGCGCGATGTACTTTCCGCTCCTCAGACTCGACGACCCCAACGAAGTCGAGCGTTTCCTCAAATGGCGAGGGAAGGGCGGTGGGAGAGGTGCGTTTAAAGCGGAAGAACGGGTGCGTCGCGTCTATCCGCACGGCTCGGTTGCGGAGCAGATACTCGGTCCCGAAACGAGTCCCTATTGCTACTGGGGGATCGAACGCCATTTTCGATCTCAAATCTCGAGTGTTCGCGGGGTCGTGAAAGTCTTTCGAGACGCGGCTGATAGTCCTCTTTACTCAGAAGAGATCGAGGGACTTCAGGGTCGAGCTGGGCGAGACGTTGTGCTCTCCATCCACTTTGAGATCCAGCGAATTGTCGAGGAGCGGATCCGGCGACTCTGGCACGATACGCGTTCGCTGGGAGTCACGGCGCTGGTCGCTGACCCCCGAACCGGCGACGTTCTCGCAGCCGCGAGCGTGCCCACCTTTGACGATCTCGAGGCGATGCCCTCGTTTGCCCCCGAGCTCCAGGCCAAATTTGAGCGACGACGCGAACCGCACTTCGACTACAAGGGTTACTGCCGTCCCGGTTACACTCAGTTCACTTGGGAGCCGGGTTCGATCATCAAGCCTCTCCTCGTTTCAGAGGCGCTGAGCCGAGGAATTTCCCCGGAGCTCACGGTCAAACCCAAAGAGGGTCGCGAACAGTTTGTGACTCTCGGTTCCTATCGTCGTCGGGTCGTCGACGTCACTCGACGCGGACCACTCACGCTCGAGGGAGCCCTCAAGTATTCGAGCAACATTGGAATGGTCCACCTCGGGGGCTACCTCGAGCGCGACGGCATTCGACACGCCTTTCAACGTTTTCGACTCCGAGAACCCAGTGGACTGCCGCTCCTCGAGGAATCGGGCACTCTGACTCCCCTCTCTCTCTGGGGCGACTCGACTTCGGTTGTCGCCTGTATGGGCTACGCACTGCTCGTGACTCCGGTCAAGATTGTTCGCGCTTACAATACTATCGCGAGCAACGGTCTCGACCGTCCACTTCGAATCGTGCGCTCGGTCGGCGGTGTGGCCGAACCGCTCGCTCGCACCACTCCTCGACTTCACCGAAGCGTCGCACGAGAGATTCGTCGAATCCTCCACCACGCCATCCGCGACGCGTCGGGTCTCTCGTTAGATCGAGCTGAAGTCGAGAAGCTCGGCCTCGCGGGAAAGACCGGAACCACCCACAAAGCGACCTGGAATCCTGAGAAAGCCAAGAAGACCTACGACGAAAACGTGTACCAATCTTCGTTCGTTGGATTCGCTCCCTACGACGAGCCGAAATATGTCATGATTGTGGTTGTCGACGAACCGCAAGGAGAGTACTACGGAGCTCGAGTTGCCCGCCCCGTTGTTCTCGAGACGTTGAGAGATCTGGTCGATCCCGATCGCGGCTGTTTTGGCCTCGATCGATCTACCCAATCTCCCCCGCTCGAGAATCCTTCCGACCAGCCGTCCTCTTCGACGACCGAAGCCGATCCCCACGCGCCTCCGCCGGAGGATCGTCCCGTCGGTACCGAAGTCAATTACGGCCACCCGGAATGGTAGAAGAGGGCTGGCGCTGCAAACCGTGAAGCCGACAGACAGATACCCCGCCGCCGAAGATTCCCGAGAAGCTATCAGCGATGCCGGTCGCCACACCGGTAATCGTCGTCACGGATCACACCTCGAAGAGGCGCTGGCCCCGGTAGAGCCCAGTCCACCAGCGCAAGCGCGGGAGGTTGTCACTCGGGCCCCAATTCCGAAACGAGACGCCCGAGAAATCGTCTCGACGAGGCGTGCCGAGGCCGCTCACTCTGCCCCGGCCACGGCAGGGGCTCTCTTGTCCGAGAGCGAACTGATCATCTTGGTAGGAGCGCGGACCGCGAGCAATACTCAGCGCACCGTCTACCGGGGACTTGAAACCGACGACCGTCGCAGCGCCGCGGGGGGAGGGCAGCTCTTTGTCGCGGTCAAGGGAACCGAGTACGACTCCCACTCAAAGCTCGAGCGGTTGGAGGCTCTCGGCTACGCCGGAGTTGTGGGCGAGGCGGCGCCGCCACCGAGTCTCTCGATTCCGTATTATCGAGTCTCAAATAGTCGACTCGCTCTGAGCCAACTCGCTGACGCATTTGCCGGGTATCCGAGTCAGAAACTCGAGACGTTTGGAGTGACCGGAACCAACGGCAAGACGAGATGCGTCGCTCTCTTCCAACAGATACTCGCGGGAGCTGGCCAGCCCACCGGCTGGATCGGAACGGTCGATCGCTGGACCGGAAGCGAGCGGTCGGCGAGCTCGCTGACCACTCCTGGGCCGCAAGAGCTCGCCCGCAACCTCGCGGATGCGTGTTCGCACGGATTGACCCACTGCGTCCTCGAAGTCTCTTCGCATGCACTCGATCAACACCGGGTCGACCCCTACGGATTAGCGGGAGCGCTCCTCACCAATGTCGGCCGTGACCATCTCGATTATCACGGCACGTACGAAAACTACCTGCGGGCCAAGCTCCGGATATTCGAACTACTGAGCCCCGGGTCGCCTGGGGTGATTGCGGCTTCGCTGGCCGAGTGCCTCGATCCTTCCCGTCTCCTCGGTCCGATCTTCACCTTTGATCTCGACGCCGACGCGTCGCTCGACGGCGCCGTCGAGCACGTTGAGTACAGGCGAGACGGGCTTTCAGCTCGGCTTCGACTCTTCGGCGAGCCTCTCGAGCTCGACTCGAACTTGGTCGGCGCTCACAATCTCGCCAACCTGCTCGGAGTCAGCCTGCTCGCCCGAGCCGTCGGGATCGAATCCGATGTGATTCAAGCCGCGGTCCAAGAGTTCCAGCCCGTTGCGGGTCGACTCGAGCCCATCGCGGGAGCGCGAGGGCGGGTGTTGGTCGATTACGCGCACACCCCCGACGCGCTCGAGGCCGCGCTCCGGGCGGTCAAGGCCTCGACGCCGGGGGAGACGATCGTCCTCTTTGGCTGCGGCGGCGATCGTGACCGAGGCAAGCGAGCGATGATGGGGCAGATCGCAGAGGAGCTCGCCGACCGGATCTACGTTACCTCGGACAATCCGCGGACCGAGGATCCTGAGCGAATCATCGCGGATATCTGCGAGGGGATCACCACGAGAGACAGTGTCGTCACTGAAGTCGACCGTGGCGCCGCGATTGCTCAAGCACTCGAAACCTTAGGTGAAGAAGACAGCCTCGTGATCGCCGGTAAGGGGCACGAGAAGTTGCAGATCATCGGAACTCAGAGACTCCCCTTTGACGATCGCGAAGTGGTTCTCAATTGGCTCGCCGAACGGAGACTCAAGTGACGCCTTTGACGCTCGACTGGATTTGTGCCGAAGCCCCAGGTCGACTCTACCAAGGCCGACCGGATACCGTCCTCCAAGGTGTTTCCATCGATACCCGAAACCTCGCGGCGCAATCACTCTTTGTCGCACTGGCGGGATCGCGAACGCACGGAGTCGAATTCGTGGCGGAAGCTGCAAGAGCCGGCGCCGCCGCGGTGCTCGTTCCCTATCAGTACTGTCAGCGAGCCCTCGAGCTCGCCTCGGGCCTACCCGTGATCGGAGTCGACTCAACCGAGCGAGCTCTGGGGCGGTTAGCTCAGGCCTACCGGCGCGAGAGTCCGGTGCGCGCAGCCGCGATTACCGGGAGCGTGGGTAAGACGACGACCTGTCGTTATCTCCACTCGCTCCTCAGTGGGATCGCGCCGACTCACCGGCCACCCGCTTCGTACAACAACCAACTCGGCGTGCCGCTGACGATTCTCAACGCGCCCGCTGACACGCAGTATCTTATCTGTGAGCTCGGCACGAGTCGGCTCGGCGAGATCGAGCGGTTAGCGCGAATTGTCATGCCGTCTGTTTCGGCCGTGACTGCGGTGGCACCCGCCCATCTCGATGGACTTCTCTCGCTCGAAGGCGTCGCCCACGAGAAGCTTTCGATCCTCGAGTCGGTGCGCGATAACGGCGAGGGTTGGATTCCGACGACCGTTCGAAGTCGTCACCGTTCTCTGCTCAAGAGCCTCAGCTTGAATCTTCGCACCTTCGGACCGCGGGGCGACCTCGAGGTAAAGCGAGCCATGGGGTCTGAGTTCGAAGTTTGGTTAGAGGGTGAACGAGTGGCCGAGTTTCGCTGGGTCCCTCCCTTCTCGCATTCGGTTCAGAATCTCGAAGTGGCGCTCGCGGTCGGTCACGGGCTCGGTCAATCGATCGAGGCCCTCGTCGAGCGAGTCCCCGAACTCAAGAGCCCTCCACTGCGAGGCGAGACTCAGACCCGAGGGGGAGTCGAGTTTCTACTCGACTGCTACAACGCCAATCCCGCTTCGATGGCTTCGGCGATTGAGGAACTCGCCTCGAGTCCAGCGCGAGGCAAGCGCGTCTGCGTAGTGGGTCGGATGGAAGAGCTTGGTCGAGAGTCGAACGACTGGCACCATGAAATCGGCGGTCGGATCGCGCAAGCACAAGTCGATCAGGTGTATTTGGTCGGCGCCGAGGACTGCGGGTACAGTGCCGGACTCGAGCGCGGCGGAGTGATCGCGGAGCGCATATCAAGCGACCAGCACGCCGCGGCTCGACTCGCCGAGCGGTTGGCACCTGGAGATCGGATCTTGTTCAAAGCGTCACGGAAGCAACAACTCGAGTTGCTCGCCGAAGAAGTCGCGCGACTCATCGAAGCTCGCGAGTCGTAGTCACCGGTTTGAGGCGCCCGAGTCAGGGTGCGGGGGCGTGATCCCCGACCGGGGACGGACGGAGTTGAGAGGCGAAGTTAATGGAGACTCTATCGGTTCGCTTCGAACGACGTCGACTCTCGCCGGCGGGGCGGTGGTTCCTCTTTGCGACCGTCTTGCTCGCCTGTGGCGGTTGGATCTTGGTGTTTTCTGCGAGTTCAACCAAGGCCTCTCTCGACGGTGACGTCTTCCGCTATTTCTTTCTTCAGGGCCGGGGACTCCTCCTCGGTGGATTTGCCCTTGTCGTCGCCTCGCTCGTGCCTCCTCGCTGGTGGTTGCGACTCGCACCCGCATTTGGATTACTCACCGTAGCACTTCTGCTGCTTGTCTTGACTCCACTCGGGAACAAGGCCGGGGGCGCGCGTCGCTGGCTCAATTTCGGACTGACGTTTCAACCCTCTGAACTTGCCAAGATCGCAGTTCCCCTGCTGATCGCTTGGTGCATCGACCGTTATCCACTGCTTCACCTCTCGCGTCGTGATGTCGAGTCCACCCTGTCTGGGACCGAGCTCGCTTCACGATGGAACGCGAGTCTTTGGCGGCGGCGTGCGCTCCGAGTCGCCCAACTCGTTGGACTGGGGTTGATCGTCTTCTTGATCGCGATCGAGCCTGATCTCGGGACAGCTGCCTTCGTGCTCGGGGTGGGGATTTCACTCCTCTGGCTCTCGAAGTTACCCTTTTCCTACTTGGTGGGATTTGGTCTCGCGGGAGCTCCCTTTGTCGTTTTGATTCTCGCCCGACGCAGCCTCGCGGAATTGCTTCAGCGCTTTGACGGTTTTTTTCGTCCTGAAACGGTCTATCAAGTTTGGGTTTCGCTGACGACGATTGCGAGCGGGGAGTGGTTCGGGAAGGGCATCGGTAATAGCCAAGCCAAAGAGCTCTACCTTCCCGCCGGGCACAACGATTTTATCTTTGCAATCTACGCCGAAGAGTTTGGCTTTGTGGGGGTCGTTCTGCTGCTGACGCTCTACAGCATCCTGCTCCAAGCGGGCTGGCGAGCCGTGAAAGACTGCCCGTACCCTGCCCTGCGGATCCTCGGTCTCGGGCTCGTCGTCAATCTCGCCCTGCAGGCGATTATCAACATCGCGGTCTCGACCGCGCTCGCTCCGACCAAAGGCATCGGCCTTCCGTTTATCTCCTACGGTTCGACGAGCCTGACCGTTGCGCTATTCGCAGTCGGTATGATCCTCAGCATCTCGCGACTATCGATCGATCGGAGGCGCGAGGGATGAAAGTCGCTTTTGTTGGCGGACATACCGGTGGTCACCTCTATCCGGGCCTCGCGGTCGCTGAAGCACTGGCCGAGCATTCGATCGAAAGCTGCTTTTTCGGATCAGGTCGACAGACCGAGCGAGATATCTTGAGCAAGACTGCGTTCGAGTACCGGGAATTCGCGTCGTTGGCCCGGCCGCAATTGCGATCCTTCCTTCCCGCTGTGCTCAGCTTTCGGCGTCTCCTCAAGGCCGAGGGGTTCCTCGCGCTCGTCGGTCTCGGAGGAGCTCCTGAAGTCGTCCCTGGGTTTGCCGCGCGAGCGGCGCGACTTCCGATTTTTCTGCTCGAGCAGAACCGTGTCCTCGGTCGGGCTCATCGACTTCTCAGTCGCTGGGCAACGAGGGTTTTTCTCTCGTTTGAAGATACTCAAGGTCCGAGTCGTCTACAGCGCATGAGCTTGAGAACGGGCTGCCCCGTCCGTGCCTCGATCACGACGGCACCGTTCGATCCGGAGGGCCCGGTGCTCGTTCTCGGCGGCAGCCAAGGATCGGAGGCGGTCAATCAACTGCTCGCGGACGCGCTTCCGTATCTGAGCGAGGTCGATTCGCCGCCTGCGTTTGTGCATTTAGTAGGGCGGGGTCGAGTCGAAGCGATGAAAAAGGTCTACAAGCGCTATGCGATCGAGGGGGAAGTGCTCGAGTACGTCGACGACATGGCCCCGCTCCTCGCCCGGTCGAGTCTCGTCATCTCGCGGGCGGGGGGATCGACCGTGGCTGAGCTACAGGCGGTCGGCCGCCCTTCGATCTTGATCCCCTACCCGCATCACAAGGATCGTCAGCAGTACCTCAACGCCGAGTACCTCGAGCAGCGTCATGCTTGCCTCGTTCACGTCGGCGACGCCTCAAGTCTCGCCGCCGAACTCGTTCAGCTCTGGCGCGACCCCGACCACCGCCGAGTCATGGCAGGTCACGCGCACCAAGCCAACCGAGCCGCTTCGGTGATCGCTCAGGTCGTCGCGACCCATCTCGACTCTTGGATCCAGAGGCTCAATACCGCCTAGAATCGTGTTAACCCTTTGAGTGCGCTTCGCTCCGGACTGGTAAAGTGGTTGAGTCTTGCGAGTTTCACGGTGGGACTTTTTGTCATCGTGCAGAGCTGGCCCAGCCCCAATCCGTCTGAACCGAACGGTTGGCTCGGGCAAGGGCGAGTGACTTCAGTCGAGGGAAGTTGGCAGTCTCAGGCTCAACGAGGCTGGGGCGAGGAGCCTCTTGAGCGTCGACCTTTTGAACTGGAGCCTGTGCCGACCGTCAAAGGGCGTCTCTCCCCGAAGACCATCGAGCCCTCTGAACCACCGCCAAGGCTCCCCCGGAAGCCCGAAGAAAAACCTCAGGGACCCATCAAGTACCGGGTCAAGAAGGGAGATACATACTGGGAGCTCGCCAAGCGAATCTATGGGGACGGCTCTCAGCACGGTCGCATTCAAGAACTCAATCGAGGAATTCCCCCCGAAAAGCTCAAGCCAGGCGTTTGGATCTGGCTGCCCCCTCTCTCCCAGGGTGAGAAGCTCAAGGAAAACCGAAGTCGATCCGTCGATCACCGGGTTCGGCGCGGCGAATCGTTGAGCGAGATCGCCGTGGAATACTACGGCAATGCCAATTGGGCCCCCATTGTCGAAGCGAACCCAAAACTCATCCGCGATCCTCGGTTGATTCGTGAGGGCATGATCCTCAAGATCCCGTTGCCCGAAAAGGATGGATAGATCCTTGAGCACTGCAGACAAGTCTGCGGCTTCTCGCTCCCTGCCCCCAGATTTCGAGACGTCAATTTCAGAACCAGATAAGCCCAGCCCCGAAATTTCGCGCTATGAGAATTCGATTTCTGAAGGTTCGATTTTGCGGTCGCTCAGTCAGGAGACCGCGGCTGAGGGGCGCACAAAATCCGAGCCTCCTAGCCGAGTGACATTGCGTTGCCGCGACTGCCCAGACTCGAGTCTCCACGAATCGCTGCATATCGTCGGCATCGCTGGCCACGGAACCAGTGGCCTCGCTCGACTGCTGAGGGCCCGCGGCATCGACGTCTCAGGTTCGGACCAATCCTCCTCGAGTCAGCAGCTCGAATCGCTGCGAGCTTCCGGACTCACTGTGTTCTCGGGGCACGCTCCGCACCACGTCTCACCGCGCACCAAGGCCGTGATTCGTTCGGCGGCCGTTCCCCTTGAGAACAGCGAGATCGTCGAAGCGAGTCGTCGCGGACTCGAGATCTACCGCTACGCCGAGTATCTCGGTCGACTGATGGACGACCGGCAGGGGATCGCCGTTGCGGGTACTCACGGGAAGTCGACGACGGCGGCGATGTTGGCTTCGATTTTTCTCGCGGGCGGACGTGATCCCGAAGTTCTGATCGGGGCTCATCACCCCGACCTCAATGGAAACTACCGCTGCGGAAACGATCCTGAGCTGATCGTCGAGGCCTGCGAGTTTGACCACTCTTTTCTTGAGCTCAGCCCCCAGTCGGGGATTGTGACCAACATCGAGCACGATCACCCCGACGTCTACGCGACACCGGCTGCGACAGTTGACGCGTTCAACCGCTTTCTCAGGAGGTTCCGCGTTGGCGGTCGCGTGGTTCTCAACGCCGATGATGCGAGAACTCGCGAGCTCGAGATTCCACCCACGCTCGAGGTGGTGCATTTCTCCTGCGAGGGTCGTCGAGCCGACTACCACGGCCGTTCGGTCGGCCCCTTTGAGCTCCGAGTTGAACGGTACGGGCGACCTTGGGCCGAACTCTCACTGCAACTCCCCGGTCGTCACAACCATGCTAACGCGCTCGCGGCCGCCACTCTCGCCGCCGAGCTCGGGATCTCTCCCGAGGCGATTCAAACCGGTCTCTTGAACTTCCCCGGAATCGGCCGTCGATTCGAACGCCGGGGCGAGCACGGTGGAGTCGAGGTCATCGACGACTATGCCCACCACCCGACCGAGATTCGGAGCACCATCGAGGCGGTGCGGAGCGCATACGCGGGGCGCCCTCTCGTCTTCTGCTTTCAAGTTCACCAATGGAGTCGACTCGCCTGCTTTTTCGATGAGTTTGTCGCCGCGCTCGCGCGCGCCGATCGCGTGATTCTCGCGCCCGTTTATTCGGTCCGAGAGTGTGCCGGTGACTTCGCAGCCGACCTCCTCGAGCAGCTCTCGGATCGACTCACCGATCGAGGCCTACCGGTCGATCGAGTCGACTTGAGGCAACTCTCGAACTTTGCTCAGAGACTTCCGCGGGGGGCTGTCTTGGTGGTCGCGGGGGCTGGCGACATCTCGGAGTACACCGCAGAGCTGGTCGCCGCACTCGACCTGAAAGAGACGCCGTGAACCGACTCGAAACAGTCCGCCTCTCCGACCGGACCTCGCTTGGAATCGGCGGCCCGGCGGATCTCTTCTTCGAACCGCAAACGGCCGAGGAACTCGCGCAGACCCTTCGGTTTCTCGACCGTGAGCAAATCCCGTTTTGGGTGCTCGGCGGAGGGACCAATACGTACTTTCCCGATCAACGACTCGACCGAGCCATTATCAGTTCTCGCCGGCTGAATCGCGTCGAGTTTGATTCGGATCGGATATGGATCGATTGCGAAGCGGGCGTGCCGTTGAGTCGTTTGATCCGTTTGAGTCTCAAGCGAGGTTGGGCCGGACTCGAATCGCTCGTCGGCATCCCTGGGACGATCGGGGGGGCCGTCTACGGTAACGCGGGATCCTCGAACGCTTGGATCAGCGAGTGTGTGGAGTCGGTCGAGATCGTGACGCCCGAGGGAACCGAGAGAGTGAACCGCAGCGAGATCGATTGGAGCTATCGAAGGTCGGGACTCTGCGATAGCGAGGCTTGGCTGCGTGGCCGGTCGCGGGGCGTGATCTGCCGAGTCACTCTAGGTCTGCACGCCGCCCCCGCGAAGGATCTCAGGGCCCGGGCTGCCGAGGTTTTTGATAAGAAGGCGGCGAGCCAGCCCTTGACTCTTCGCACCGCGGGTTGCGTCTTTAAGAATCCGGGAGCGGAACCTGCGGGTCGACTCATCGAACGTGTTGGCCTCAAGGGGGCGCGAGTCGGCGGAGTCGAAGTCTCTCCCGTGCACGCCAATTTTATTGTCAATTGCGGGGGCGGCACGGCGCGCGAATTCGACGAGCTCGTTCAACTTGTGCGCAGCCAGGTTCGCGAGAAGACTGGCTACAAGTTGAGCTGCGAGATTCGAACTCCGAACCTAAAGGACAGTTAACCAGCCATGGCAAAGCGCGAAGAAGATTCTTCACCCGCCCCGCTCAAGCGCGGGGCTCTTTGGTCGGGGCTCCTTCTGGTCGGATTCGCCCTGGCTTCCTACGGTGTACAGTCGTTCGTCGAGCGTCGGGTCGCTGAAGAAGCGGCGGGGTATGTCTTCGATCTCGAACAGCTACCCGAGTGGTGGCCCGACGATTACGACGGATCGCTCGAGAAGATCCGGGAGATCCCGAAGTCAGTCTCCTTGCGAAGCCCCTTCTGGTACCGACGAGTTCGACAAGAGCTCGAAGCCTGCCCCTGGATTGAGCGTATCGGTCGGCTCGAGCGACACGAGGGTCGGGTCACCTTTGAAGCTCATTTCGTTCGGCCCGTGCTCGCGCTCAAAGTCGGTCAGCAGTTTGCTCTCCTCGACGAACGAGGAAGAGTACTCGGCATCGAATTCGATCGGCTTTCGAGAGCGTGGGGAATTCCGTTCTTTGAGTCACTCGAAGAGATTCCGGAGCTGCGGGCTGGCGAACCCGCGCTCATTGCCGAACGCCGCGAGCTCTTTGCCCTGACGCGGACGCTCTGGGAAGCGGGAGTCTTTGCGCAGTGGCCCCACGCGCTCGTCGAGATCTCGTGCCGATTCCTCGAAGATCGAACGCGCTGGTGGATCCTCGAACACGAAGATGGTGTTCGACTCGTTTGGGGACGATCTCCCGGTTCTGAGCACGCAACTGCGGTCGCCCTCCCCGAGAAGCTCGACAACCTGACCGTGGCTCTTACTTTTATCCGCGACGGTCTACCGGTTCGGCAGATCAGTCTCTGCCAAGATTCGACGCCTGTGGTTGTTCAGTGACTTATGGCGATCACGCTGCTGACCGACTTCGGCTATCAGGACACCTACGTCGGTGAGCTCAAGGGGCTGCTCTACTGTCAGCAACGCGACGCAACCGTTGTCGACTTGACGCACGGGATCCCCCCGGGAGCCGTGACTATGGCCGCGGCGCTGCTCGGCGCGAGTTGGCGCTGCTTCCCGACCGGTACGGTGCACCTCGCGCTCGTTGATGTCGGAGACGCCCACCTTCCCGCTGTCTGCTTCGAATACGGCGGACACTGGTTTCTGGGGCCCAATCACGGGATCTTCGCTTACGTCGCCCGCCCTGGTGAGCCCGAGCTCACCCGGGCACCGCGGCTCGATGCACTGACAGGTATTGCTTCCCGGTGTACCTTTTGGGGGA
>CAYZYD010000059.1:0-11614 GCA_964482505.1 uncultured Planctomycetia bacterium
CGGCGCGCGCAAGATTGCGCTCCCCATGGTCGAAGGCAAGCCGCTCTCAGAACTCCGAGACGAGGTTTACCCGAACGGCTCGCTCGATCGAGTCAAGATCCGGCTTTGGGGTCTCCTCAACATCGAGCAGAAGGCTTACGCAAACATCTTGAGTTCGCTCGGCGTCGGTGGCTACCGAGATCAACAGCTCGCCGAGGCGGGGGCGGTTGACTACGGCACCGACCACTATACCTGTTTTCAATTCGCCTACGATTGGCGCCGAGACCTCGTCGAGTCGGCGCAGGAGCTCGAGAAATATCTTATCGATCGGCGTCAGTTTGTGGCGGAGAAGCGCGGCGTCGATCCCGAAACTATCCGATTTGATCTCGTCGCCCACTCGATGGGGGGGCTCGTCTCGCGCTACTTCGCCCGTTACGGATCGGCCGATCTACCCGCGGACGGGTCGCTCCCCAAGGTCACATGGGCCGGGGCTCAGTACATCGAGAAGTTGATCCTCATCGGAACTCCGAGTGGCGGTTCGCTCGATGCCGTCGCTCAACTCGTCGAAGGTTACAATCCCGCCCCGGTTCTGCCCGAGTACTCGCCGGCGATCCTCGGCAGTATGCCCGCGATCTACCAGCTCCTACCGCGCGACCGACACCAACCACTTATCGACTCTGGCGGCAAGCCGATCACGGGTATCTTGAGTTTGTCTCGGTGGAAAGAGCTGGGCTGGGGGCTCGCCAACCCCGATCTCGATGACGCGCTCGCCGATCTCTTACCCGATACAGACTCCGCCGAAGAGCGTCGTGCAATTGCCCTCGATCATTTGCGCAAGTGCCTCGTTCGCGCCGATCAATTCCAGCGCGCCATGGATCGCCCTCTCCGGTCGACCGACGAACCGCGCCCCGAGCACTTTGGGATTTCGATCTTCGTCGGGGACGCCATGGCCACCACCGACCAATGGGAGGTCGATGATCGAGGCCGGCTCGAAGTCGCGAGAACGGCTCCGGGGGATGGCGTTGTCCTCCGTTCGAGTGCTCTGCTCGACGAGCGCAAGGGAAAGCCCTTTCAACCCTACTTGAGATCGCCGATCCGTTGGGACCGCGTCCAGCTCCAATTCTCGGATCACGTCGAGCTGACCAAGAATCCCAATTTCACCGATAATGTTCTCTTTATGCTGCTCGAAGAGCCGCGGCCCGGGGTTGTGCTCGAATAGATTCGGCTTCCCCGGAATCATCTTCACGCGTAAGAGAGAGCTGCTATTGTCGAGTGACTTGTGAGCTCTGAGGGTGGTGGTTGAGGCCGCTCAGGCCAAAATGCATGACGATCGAACGACGCGGGTGGCGGCCTGTCTTATCGAGATCGACCGTGAAGATTTTTGGGTAAGCCGAGTGACTTAAATCATACCCGCAGGCTCCGCGGATCTTTCGATTGCTGAACCCGGACAGGCGACTCGTTGCCGATAGACCCTCGCAATGACCCGACGAAAGTGCGCGGAGGCGCGATCTTCTTGGACCGCGACGGGGTGATCAACGTCTATCGACCTGAGTATTTGCACGCTCGCACAGACTTCGTCTACTACGACTTCGCCCCGGCTGCCTTCGCAATACTCGGCCAACTCGAGTTGCCGCTTGTCGTGGTCACCAATCAGTCGGGAATCGCCCGCGGCTACCAGACTGCGGCCGAAGTCGACGCGATCCACGCGCAGCTTCTCGAGGACTCACGGAGCTGGGGCGGTCCGATCTCAGAGATCTACGTCTGCCCTCACCACCCCCGCGATGACTGTTCGTGTCGAAAGCCCCGGCGGGGACTCTTCGATCGGGCTGCGAGTGATTTCGGTATCGACTTGGGAGAGTCCTTTATGGTCGGCGATTCTCCGGCTGACATCGCCGCGGGAGCGGCCCTCGACATGACGACCTTGCGAGTTCAGACTGGGCGCGGCGCCGAACCCGCCGAGGTCTCCCCGAATTACTCCATCCCCGATTTGCTCGAAGCGGCGCAGCTCCTCGCGAGACTCTGCCGTTGACGATACTACCACTGGAGTCTCCCTTGTTCCGAATACGACTGTCTCGACCCTCCCCCCTCTTCCGAGTTGTCTTTGGCCTGCTGATTCTGGTCACACACCTTCAAGCCGAGCCGGCGCGAAGCGCGATTCCAAAGACGCCGCCGCTCGGGACGGTGATCCGGATCTACGACACGGGCGAGCACGAGTGGATTGATCTGTCGATGCTCATCAGCCGACTTCGTTCCGAAGAGATGATTTTCCTCGGCGAGACCCACCTCGATGAGACGACCCACCGGTTCGAACTCGCCCTCTACGAAGGTCTGTTGCGGCAGAGCGACTTCCGCTGCGTGCTCGCACTTGAGATGTTCGAACGCGATGTGCAGGAGACGATCGACCTCTACCTCGCCGGTGAGATCACCGAAGACGAGTTTCTCAAGTCCTCAAGACCTTGGACCAATTACGCGACGGATTATCGCCCCTTGATCGAGCTCGCCCGTGGGCTGCGGCTTCCGGTTTACGCCTCAAACTTGCCGCGGTCGCTGCGCGGACGTCTACTCAGGGAAGGTCGATCAGTGATCGATTCACTCTCAGATACCGAGCGAGGTTGGTTCCCGAGCGAAGTCCACCCGAACCGCGAAGCCTATTGGGATCGGTTTGAACGCGCTTTGCGCGGCCACGCGGGCAGTCTCCTCGATCGCAGCGATCCCGAATCGCTGCTCTACAACGCGCAATCGCTCTGGGATAACACCATGGGTGAGAGTTGTGTCCGTGCTCTTCGCGCGCACCCCGGGTTTCAAGTACTCCATCTCAATGGAGCCTTTCATACCAGAGAGCGGATGGGAATCGTCGACCAAGTTCTCAAGCGTCGGCCCGAGACGCGCCTCAAGGTGGTCGACGTGGCTCCGGTCGCGGAACTCCCGCTAGCCGTCGGGAAAGTCAACCCAGAGCGCGCAAAGACCGCCGACTTTCTCGTCTACGCCAAATCGCGGGCGCGTTCATTTCAACAGGAGACCCACGCAGTCACCGTCGCGGCCGAGGTCGAGTATCGAATGTCGGTCCCGAAGCGGGGGGAGGCGCCGCCACTCCTGATCTATCTGCCGCCCGAGGGAATCAGCTCGGCCGAGGCCGAGCGTTGGGCTCAGCTCGCCTTTGGCGACGAGGCTTTGATCGTCACGCTCGAGCATCCCTTTCCGCAACGCGAAGACGATCTCTCTCTCGGCGGTCGGTGGTTTTTTAGCGCGAGGTTTGAGCGCGATGTCGCCCGGGTGGCGCGAGCACTCACGAAAATTCTGACGCGTCTAGAGCATACGGTTCGCTTCGACGCGGGTCGGATTGTGATCGTCGGTGAGAGGACTGGGGCGACTGCGGTCGCGTTCGCCGCCTTACACGGGAGCCCTCTTCCCGTGCAATCGTTTGCCGTTTTTCCCGACGATTACGCGCGGCTCCGCGACATGGCGCTGCCGCCCCCCGGGTCCCGCGAAGCGCACTTCCCCTTTCCCTATGTCGATCTCAGTGTCTTTAGCGATCAGGCTTCGGTACGGGAATGGTGGTCAAAGGAGCTCGCAGATTTCGCGGACTCCGGGGTAACGGGTGCGGTTGAGTCGGCGCGTCGCTTTCCGATCGCTCCTGTGCGGGCGGCACTCGGCCTCGAACCGCTCCGCGAGATCGACGCAGAACCGCTCAACCTGGTGTTGCGTCACGACTCCGTCCGCGCGCGCTATTGGGCGCGTCTCGAAATCCTAAGACGCCAACTTCGCGGAGAAGCGGTCGCCTTGATCCCGAACCCCGCTCCAAGCCAAGTACCGGCGCATTCGACGCTCGCGTTTGTCGGGGAAGGAAGCGCTCAACCGGCCTACCGAGCGGCGCTGATGCAGAATGCTGCGGGGCTTCCGCGATCGCCCGGACTTTTTGGCGGAGCGACGATCATCGTGACCTACCCCGAGACTCCGCCCGAGGAACGCCGAGCTTGGGACGAACTCGTCGCGTTTGTCCCGAGTCGTTTTCACCACTACCATACGGTTCACATGGGGCAGCCCGGTTCGCTCGTCTCGAAGTTTCGAGCGCTCAGAGACCGCGGGACGCGCGACGTCCTGATCGTGCCCGCGGCATTTTGCGCAACCGCGGATGAGATGCGAGCTCTCAAACGCGCGGTCGACGACGTCCTCACCCCGGAGTTCGGAGCGTCTTTCACCCTGCACTGGTCGCCCGGGCTCGGGGGCGAGATCGCCGACCTACTCGAGTAGCGACTTTCGTTCGACGGTTTCGCAACTCGACCCGATTTGCTAAACCCTCTGAGCCGCCCACCCGAGAAGTGCTTTCGAACAGGATGTTGGGTGGGTGAAGCTTGGGGCGCCTTAAGCAGATCCGCTTGAAGGAGGGCCGGCGTGGTCGTGAGGGTGCTTGCGGCAAAAGCCAGCAGTGGTCCGTCTGCCCCGTATCGCGAGCCTCAACCGGAACGACTTTTCGGGCGGGCGGCTCAAGGCCCATCGAAAATAGTTGACGAGAATCTGTCCCCATACAACTACGGCGAGAGAAGCGCGTGACGACTGACTTTCTCAAGGAACTCAACTGGCGCGGTCTGCTCTACCAGACCGCCGGGAACGGCCTCGAAGATCACCTCGCGACCCCGCGAGTCGGTTACTGCGGGTTCGATCCGACCGCCGATAGCTTGACGGTCGGCAACTACAACTCGATCAATCTGCTTCGCCATTTCCAGCGCGCGGGCCACCGGCCGATCGTGATCATGGGTGGGGGGACGGGACTGATCGGGGATCCGTCGGGCAAGGACACCGAACGGAGCCTGCTCACTTACGACCAAGTCCAGGCCAACGTTCAGAGCTGCCTGAGGATCTTCGATCGGATTCTCGACTTAGACCCCGAGAGTCCGAACGGTGCAATCGTCCTCAACAACGCCGACTGGCTCGCCAAACTCGGCTACGTCGAGGTCCTCCGCGATGTCGGAAAGTACTTCTCGGTCAACGCGATGATCCAAAAGGAGTCCGTGAACACGCGGCTTCACAATCGCGACCAAGGCATCAGCTACACCGAGTTCAGCTACATGGTTCTGCAGGCCTACGACTTCCTCTATCTCTGGCGCGAGTACAACTGCACGCTGCAGGTCGCGGGTTCGGATCAGTACGGGAATATCGTCGCGGGAATGGACCTGATCCGGCGGGCCGCGCAAGACAACGACACCCCCGCTTTCGGAGTGACCTCACCCCTTGTAACGCGCGCCGATGGTCGCAAGTTTGGCAAGAGCGAAGAGGGGGCGATCTGGTTGACCGCTGATCGCACGAGCCCCTACAAGTTTTATCAGTTCTGGATCAACACCGAAGATAGCAAGGTGCTCGATTATCTCCGTCGATTCACCCTGTTAACTCCCGACGAGATTCAAGTGTACGAGCAGAATCACCACGAGAATCCCGGGGCGCGCGAAGCGCACCAAAAGCTCGCTCGGGAGCTGACGAGTCTTCTCCACGGCGAGTCTGAGCTCCGCTCGGTCGAGCGTGCGACACAGGCTCTCTTCGGGAAGGTGCCGCTTCAGGAGCTCGAGCTTTCGCTTCTCGAAGATGTCTTTTCAGACGTTCCGCACTCAAGCCATGAGCGGACAAAGCTCGATGGCGAGGGCGTTCCGATCGTCGATCTTCTCCACGAAAGTTCGCTCGCCCAATCACGGCGCGAGGCGCGGGAATTTCTCGGGAACGGAGCGGTCAGCGTCAACGGGGCCAAAGTCGATTCTGACTATCAGGTGACGGCGAGAGATCTCCTCCACGGCAAATTGATCTGCTTGCGTCGCGGCAAGAAAAACTGGCACGCGACCCAGTGGGCGTAAGTCGACGAGCAGCGTCGCTCTTCGCCGTCCGCGGGCTCGCAAATTGCGCGACCGAGACCCCTCCATCTTTCCAGACTCACACGAACTTTGAGGGGCTCGGCCTCACCGTACGACGGCTCGGCCGGCGATCAAAGGCGCGTGAGCTGTCGCTGATGATTTCCGCGGGCGCCCATGCAACGGACGCCGGCCTGGCTCCGCGTCCAGCGCTCAGGAGCGTCAATTGGAAAACACTTTTTGGGCGGACCGCTAAATGGTGACCCAGTTTGCAACTCGGATTATCGATCGGGTTCGACTGGGAATTGGCTCGGGGCTCTATAGCCGGCTGTTGGGGCCTCTGATAAACTCGGTCGCTTGACCTCGTGCTCTGAAGGCGGGACCGCCTCTCGTCGAGTTCGAAGGCAGTCGGCTCAACCGATCCCCAGCTTCCTTACCTAAAACCGACGATCTGAAAGTCTGTTCTGGCTCCAAAGTCTCAACTGACTCCGCTGAGATCGACGAGAGTTGAGCCTTTGAATGATTCGAGGAGATCACACGAAGCGATGAAGAGTCTGGTTCGCTCTGTCGACCGGATCGCTCGGCGCCGGTCTGAGTCTTGGTTTGGGGAGCTCTCGGGTAAGCTCGCGACGCTCCTGGTCCTTTTCGCCACTCCGCTCATGCCGCTCGCTCAAGCGAACGGAATGACCCTCAATTCCCAGCCCCTCAACGGTGAGATCCCACTTGGCGCCGGGGCGATGCCGACCGTATTTGTGCGCGAGTTTCCATTCGTTGTCTTTGTCGACGCTAATGGAGACCTTCTCTTTGCCGACACGCCCGCGCTCGACTCGGATGTGCTTCCGATCACGACGGTTGGGGGGCTGGCGGCGCCCGACCTCTTCGTCTCTCCGACTGGACTGATCTCGATCGCCTGCCATCAGTCGGACCAAGTGGTCCTCGTCGACAGTGGGCTCGGTGGAGGCTTCAACCTTCCCGAAGCACTCGACCTCGGCTTTGTCACGAGCCAGGTGGCGGTGGCGATGGGGCCCGGGTCGCTCCGGAGATTTGCCTGGGTCCGCGATGATAATGGCACTCCCGAAGTGGTTGCCCTGACCGAGAACGGGGTGCCCGAGCCGCTCGCGGTCGGCGATCAACTCGCTTTCGATACCAATGAACTGGGCCAGTCGATCGTCGCTTATGTCCGCAACGGCCAGCTCTTCGTCCGGACGGACTTCGGCTCCGGGTACGAGGCCGAATTTGGGATCGCACCCAATCCCAATCCGGTCGAAGGGCTCGACGCTCAGATCTCGCTCGACGGTGCGATCCATCTCGCTTATTCGCGTGGGGGCGACGTCTTTTACTTCCGAAAACTCTTCGGCGAAGTTGGTGAGGCGCCCCAGAATATCTCAAACAGTCTCGCGGCCTCGACCTCTCCAAAGATTCGAGTACAGGGAGTCGGGATCTATATTATCTATCAAGAAGAGAACGATTTGATCCAAGCGGGGCTGACGGGATCGACTCTCTTTATCTCAGAGAATCTCACTCAAACTCCGAGCGATCCCGAGCTCGATTTTGACTTTGAGGTGGACGGTGGCGGCTTTACCCATCTCGTCTATCAAAATTCGAGTGGCGAGGTGATCTACCGGAACAACGTCACTCCGCCCGTCGCCCTCGTCGGGGCCGATCCGCTCTTCGGAGAAGTACCGCTCGAAGTACAGTTCACCGACGAATCAGCAGGCGTCGCTACTTCGCGACTCTGGGATTTTGGGGACGGTACCACGAGTACAGCTAAGAACCCTCTGCACGTCTACCGGAGCACGGGGCTGTATACGGTTACCTTGAGTCTCGTGGGGCAGGGGGGGCAATCGACTCAGACCGTGGTCGATTTCATCGAAGTCGTCGATCCATTCAATCAGATGTCGGTGCAATCGGTCGGCGTGCCCGAGGCGGGGCTGGACATAGTGATACCGGTCTCCATTATCAACACGACTCCGCTTCTCGGCTTTATGGCGCGGATCGAATGGGACTGTAGTCAACTAGCCGTGCACGGGTTCACAACCGACCTCTCGGATACCGCGAGGCTCGCGCCCGAGTTTGTGGCGGAAAACATCGATCCCGTGAACTGCATCGCTCAGTTGACGGTCGCCCTCGAAACCTCGGTCCCCTTCGACGGTGTGACGATTCCGACTTCGGTCAACAACTTCCGCCTCGCGAACATCGTCGCTGACGTCGTCGGACCCCCTGGTCTCACTCAGATTACCCTCGCCGACTCTCAGACCTTCCTCAACGCATTTAGTACGGGGCCAAGCGCGATCCTGCCCGAGCTCATCCCCGGTGAAATCGAGATCGTGTCGGGCGCCGACTTGAGCCGCTCTGCTTTTGTCCGGGGTGATGTCGAAAACAACGGCAGCGTTAGTATCGCCGACGCGATCAACGTCCTGAACTTCCTCTTTGTCGGGGGCTCGATCTTCAACTGTGAGGACGCCGCCGACGTCAATGACGACGGCGGGCTCAATATCTCGGACGCCGTCTATCTACTCAATTACCTCTTTGTCAGTGGCTCGGTGATCCCCTACCCGTTCCCTTCGCCCGGCTACGATCCGACGACTTCCGACTCGTTTACAGACTGCGATTGAGCGCCCACGGTCTATTTTGTCCGTCCCAGGATTGAGGTCGAATATTGAGCGGGATCGGTAGCGTCGTTCAAGTCTGTCGCGGACTTCTCATCGGGACTGCGGATGTGGTTCCTGGAGTCTCAGGCGGCACGGTGGCGCTCATCGTCGGGATCTACGAGCGGCTCGTCGAGGCGATCACAAAGTTCAATCTCGATTTTCTAAAGCTCTGCTTTTCCGGCAAGTGGCGCGCCGCCTTCACCCATATCGATGGCGCCTTTTTGATTCCGCTCGGACTCGGGATCGTCAGTGGATACGCGCTCTTTGCGAGTGCGATGCATACCCTACTCGAAGAGAGACCCGTCGAGGCCTTCTCGGTCTTCTTCGGGATTATCGCCGCGTCGAGCGTACTCGTCGCCCTCGAGGTAAAGCGGTGGCCGGTCGGCACACTCCTGCTATTACTCCTCGGAGCCGCCGGAGCTTACTTTTTGACCGGGCCGTTTAGTGGGCGAAGTATTCTGCCGGTTTCTGAGGAGCAACTCGAATCCTCCTGGTACTACTTCGCAAGCGGTGCGATCGCGATCTGCGCGATGATCCTCCCCGGAGTGAGCGGCTCTTATCTGCTTGTCCTGCTCGACAAGTATCAGTGGACGACCGGGACCGTGAAGTCACTTCTCAAGGGGGAGGCTGCAAGCGGCGACCTCGTCAAGCTCGCGATCCTAGCCGTCGGCTGCGCGACGGGTATCCTCCTGTTCGCCCGCGTCCTCAAGTGGGTCCTCAAGCGCTACCACCAGGCGACCTTCGCCTTCATGGCGGGCTTTATGATCGGTTCGCTGCGCCGGCTTTGGCCCTTTAAGTCGGCTCCGGAAGTGGGCAGCGACGAGTTGATGCCGGGCGCGAACCGGCTCCCGGGCGGGCTTGACGAGGCGTTGCTTCCGTTCGGCCTTATGGCGAGCGCCGCGCTTGCGACTCTTATTTTGGATTATCTCGCCCGTCGTGTGAGCTGGAAGGAGTCGACGTAGGAGTTCCGTCCGCGTTCGGTTCGTCGCCGGGTTTCCCGTAGACTTTGTCGCTCCAACCCGGAATCCAGACCTTGGACTCAACCCGGTGAAAGATCCGGCGAAGCGCGATGTTTTCCCCGGGCAAGATCAAAAAGGCGGCCCCGCCCGCCGGGTGTTTCTTGTCGATCACGAGCCGCTTCTGCCACTCTTCGTCGACGCGTTCGAGTACATGGCTCTCCTCCGCGTCGGTTTCGATCCTCAAGTTGACCCAATCGACTCCCTCGGTCTCAAACCGCTGGAAAGTAACTTCGTGTCGATTTTCTGCTGGGCAACTCGTCCCGAGTCGAACGAGCTGATCGGACGCGACGAAGACTTCGAGTTCGAGTGTCCACGCTTGCCAATCGGGATCACCGATTTCAATCTGAGCGACCTCGGGGCTCTCGTTGATTCCGAGGATGACCGAATCGACGCCGCGCCAAACCAGGTATTCAGGGTTGGGGGTCTCGACAAAGACAAATTCGCTTAAGTATTCGTCGACGACAATCGGGACGAGCTCGCGCTCGGGTGGGCCCGGCTCAGGCGGTTCTGCATCGTTTCGGTTTGGTGTTTCAGGAGTATCGCTCGATAGGGTTCGCGATGATTCCGGTGAGCCTTGGGCCGAGTGATCGCGCTCCGCTTGTGACTCTGAAGGCGGACCGCTCCGGCACGCGCTCCCACTGAGGAGAAGCACCAGGATGAAGAACGCAGCGGTTCGGAAGGGCGGCGGGCTTTCCGCCCTCGTCTGGAGCGACTTCTTGGGAGGGCTGCTAATCGTTCGCATCGGCCGGATCCTTGTCGGTTGACTTGAGGTATTCTTCCCAAAGGGCGTAACGGTCCATCTGATCCGCAACTCTCTGGCCGCTATCGAGCACTGGCAATCTCGGATTCCAGCTCGCAAGCGAGATCATAGCCCAGTCCCGAACCCGCTGTTCGGGATCGCGAAGCAAGCTGAGCAGCGTTTCCCCGTGCTTGGGGTGTTCCCAAGAGGGCTCGGGCGGCCTCGCTGCGAGCAGATAGGCGACCGCGGCTCGGGTCTCGGCCTCGGCCGCTCGACTCGATCGCACCAGGAGATCGTAAGCCCCGCGGAGCGGATGAACTCGAGCGAAGGCCGCGAGCAAGTGCACACCGGTGTAGGAGCTATTAGTCGTCAAGACCTCGAGCAAGATCTCGACGAGCCGGCGGCCGTACTCGGCGCCCCCTTTCAGACTCAGGTAGTTGAAGAGCGCTCGAGCGACCAGCGGGTCGGGCTCGACGAGGAGCTGACGCGCGGCGACATCGAGCGGCGGCCAAAGCTCGTAGGGAAGATGGAGAAAGCTGGCGCGGCGGATAGCGGGGACTGAGGCTTGAAATCCCTCGATGAGTTCGAGCTCTCGCGCGCGGAACCAATCGAGGTCGAGCTCGCCTCGGTCAAAGAACCGACGACTCGCGTAAACGACAAACGCGTGCATATCACCGCGGCTGAGACCGTCCGCGATTTCGTAAGGGTTCGCTAGCTGCGACGCCTCTTCGCACCAGCGGAGCCAACGCTCGATCGCCGCGCGTTCTGAGGCCTCGCTTTGGCCGAGATCCCAAGCTCCGTCGCGACTTCCCCAATCGTGTCCCGAGAGAGCCATGAGCGACTGGAAGGCGACCGAACGGAAGCGCGGCTCGATCAGCGCGAGGCCGAACGCGGTCACCCCGTCGGCGGTCGGCTGCGACTCGAGGGCTTGAATCGCGAGCCGTTTGATGGGCCCCGAGAAATCACTCGCGAGGAACTCAAGCGGGTAGGGGTCGAGCGGGGGAGCCGATTGAGCTCGCGTGCGCTTGAGCGCGAGGATCACGCTTTCGGGCTCCCTGAGTTCAAAGAGGCGACGCAGCGCCTGAGTTCTCGCCTCGGGCTCGACGACCAAAATCAACTTGCTCACCGGCACCCGCGAAAGTTCAAAACGGCGCGTCGTCAGCGCGACCCAGCCCGGGCTCGAGATGCGCTCGTCTGAGGTTTCGGCGGCGATCGCCGCGACGAGCCGAGCGTCGGATACCCCTTCGAGGACGCGGATGATCTGATCGACGAGACCGCTCGACGCGGGCTGAGCGAGCCGTCTCAGGAGCAACCGCACTTCGTAGTCGAACAGGGTGAGATCGTTCGCCTGGAAGAGCAATTGAGCGAGACCGCGTGACTCGGTGAGGAGGC
>CAYZYD010000060.1:0-11581 GCA_964482505.1 uncultured Planctomycetia bacterium
CACCGACCTTATCTCTGCGTCAACTGCGCCGCACTCTCGGCGGGACTACTCGAGAGCGAACTCTTCGGGCATGAAAAGGGCGCGTTTACCGGCGCCGATCGACAACGCGCGGGCCGGTTCGAACTCGCCAGCGGAGGAACCCTCCTGCTCGACGAGGTCAGCGAGATCGATCCAAAGCTGCAGGCGAAACTCCTGCGCGTCCTTCAAGAGAGAGAGTTTGAACGGGTCGGATCGGGAAAGACGAGACGGGCAGACGTCCGCGTTCTCGCGACGACCAACCGCGATCTCGAAGCGGAGGTCAAGCGCGGAGACTTTCGCGAAGACCTCTACTTCCGGCTCAACATCGTTCCGATCGTTATCCCGCCTTTGCGTGAACGACGCGAAGATATCGTCCCGCTCGCCGAGTTCTTTCGCGAGCGCGCCCAAAGGCGCTCGGGCACTGAGGTGCGGCCCTTCTCGGCACAAGCTCTCGAGGAGCTCAAGCGGTACGCCTGGCCCGGCAACGTGCGTGAACTCGAGAACTTGGTCGAGCGCGCGGTACTGCTCAGTACGGGTGAATTCCTCGAAATCGAGGGGCTGACCGAAGGCGCTCGACCGCGCAGTCAACCCGAGTCCGTAGCCGGCTTGCGCGGCGCCTCGCTGGAAGAGGTCGAACGGCTGCTCATCGAAGAGACGCTCAAACTCTACGACGGTCATCAGAAGAAGACCGCCGAGACCCTCGGGATCGGGGTCCGGACGCTGCGCGACAAGATCAAGAAGTGGGACCTGGCGATCGGCCGACGGGTCAAGCGGGAGGCGACGTGCTAAGGGTTGCCGCTTGCGGCCGAATCTGCCGGTCGTCCGAGAGCGGCGTGGCTCGAGCCGAAGAGTCGGGGCAAAGCCGTAGGCCGGAGCCTCATTACGAGTTGCAGCATCAAGCGCGGAGAACTCCGGCGCGCTGGCACCCAACCTGCTTTGTCAGAGCGGATCACTCCGGCGTGAAAGGCGACGATCGGTGAACGCTTTTTTCGGAACTATGTTCGACCAAGGTCCAACTCCGGTGCTCGAGCGTGTGATGAGCTTTACCGAAGCTCGCCACCGACTCGTGCTCTCCAACGTGGCCAACGCCGACACGCCGCACTACCGACGGCAGGATCTCGATGATGTGCGCTTCAAGCGAACGCTCGAACGAGCGATTCGACAACGCGACGACTTTCGCCGCGGGGCCTTCGTTGTGAACGACGATCTGACCGTCCCGGTCTCGACGCGCGGCGGATCTCTGCGCGGGCGTCGAGTGACCTCGCTTCCCTACGAAGGACCGCTTAAGTACGACGAAAACAGTGTCTCGGTCGAACGAGAGATGGCGCTCCTCGCCATGAATGCGGGTCGATTCCGAAGTGCTGCGAATCTCCTCCGCAAGGAGTGGAGCACGCTCAAGGCTGCGATCAGCGAACGACCCAATGCCACCTAGATGGATGGAATCTGATGTTTAGTGCGATTGAGATCAGCGCGACCGGGCTCGAAGCGAGGCGAGTGTGGATGAACACGATCGCCGAGAACATCGCCAATGCGGAGACCACTCGCGATGCGGCCGGCAATCCCCAGCCTTATCGACGACAGCAACCGCTGTTTCGCCCCGACCCCGTGGGTCGATCGACGGGAGTGACCGTCGCAGACATCGTCCCGGACTACTCGGAGTTCAAGTCCCGCTATCTGCCCGGGCACCCCGACGCCGACGCTGAGGGAATCGTCAAGTTTCCCAATGTAAATGTCGTCCAAGAGATGGTGGACATGTTGATGGCGAGTCGCTCCTACGAAGCCAACGTAACGGCGATCGAGACGACGAAGAGCATGTTCAGTACCGCCGCGCAGATCTTGGCGTAGAAGGGTTCTTGATGACCGGATCTTTCCCGATCGATCCCCTTCGCGGTGTCGACAGTGATCTGACGGCAAAGCCCGCGAAGGCGAAGCAAGAGCCGCAAGACGGGCCGAGCTTCGCCGAGTTTCTCAAGGATTCGATTTCGGAAGTCAACCAACTCAAGCAGCAGGCCGACGCGGCGATCAACGACCTCGCCCTCGGTCGAACCGAGAACGTCTCAGAAGTTTTTACCGCCGTAGAGAAGGCGGACATCGCATTTCAGGCGTTGATGGCGATACGCAACAAGCTCGTCGACGCCTACCAGGAGATCAATCGGCTCCGGGTGTAGAGCGGGCCCGACGCTCTCAGTGACCACCAAGGACGGAAGTCACACCGAGGAGAGAAATGAAGTTCAAAGAGCGCATTAACGAAAATTACGAACGACTCGAGAAGCCGGTTCGCGAGCTCTTTTCGAAGCTGACGCGATCGCAAAAGATCAGTCTCGCGCTGTTTGGCGGGACTGTGCTCGCCCTCCTCGTCACGATCATCGTGACGCAACCGGGCAAGAGCTACGAGTTCAGCATCCCTGACGACACGCAGGGGGTGGCGCGGCAGATTCTCAAAGACAATGAGATTCCCTTCGACGCGCGCGATCAGGCGCTTTACGTCGCCGATGAGGAGCAATCTCGCGTGCTCTCGCTCGCCATCGTCGATTCGAATTTCACCGAAAGCCAAGAGCTCTTTAGCTGGCTCTTCAAAGACGCCAACTGGGGAGAGAGTTCGGGGCAGCGGCGCGAAAAACTCATCCAGACCACCCGACGCCGGGTTGAGCTCGCCCTCGCCCAGATACCTGAAGTCGATTCGGCGACTGTCGTTCCCAATATCCGCGACGAATCGCTCTTCGTGGCGAGCTCCAACCCTTCGACCGCCTCGGTCAAACTCGAATCGGTCGGCCGGGTCTCGATGAAGAACGCACGCGCGATTCGGCGCTTTGTCGCATTCTCTTTCGGTCTCCGCGAACAAAACGTCTCGATCATGGATTCCCAGGGTCCGCTCGACCCCGACGGTTCGATGGTGCTCGACGAGAACAAGCGCAATGCCGAGAAAGACTATCAGGGCAAGATCGTCGCCCATCTTTCGGCGAGCTATTCGCCTCGTGATTTCGTGGCGACTGTCGATGTGAGCCTGAATCGTCAGGATGAGAAACGCGAGACGAAGCGAGTCCTCCCCGAAGACAGCCATTCACTCGCGACCCGCAAACACAATCAAGAGGAGACCTCGGTCAATAAGCAGCGCGCGCCCGGAGTTGCGCCCAACGTGGCTGAAATCAGCAAGAACTCACCGGGAGTGGAACTCGAGACCAGTATGACTTCGGAAGAGACCGAGTTCAGTACCAATTTTGGCGAGGAACATACGACCCAAATCAACCCTTCGGGTGACGTCGTTAGCCTCAGCGTTTCGGTAACGATCGCGCGCGCGGCGCTGGCCAAACATGTCAAAGTCTCGCAAGGTCTCAGCGACGATCCCACTCCGGCTCAGATCGATACTCATCTTCGCGAACTCGAACAACAACTCAAACGGTCGGTCGCGCTTCCCGAGGAGCAAGTCACGGTGGTCGCTCAAGCAGCCGCCTGGACCCACGATATCTATCCTCAGGAGGAGCAGGACGAACCGGCCGTGGCGGGCTTCTTCCAGGTCCACGCGCGTGAGATCGTTCTCTCCATTCTCGCGCTCCTCGGCTGTTTCATGCTCTACCGCGTGGCGAGCCGAAGTGTTCCGGCCCTCGAGCCTCTGCCCGACCCCGTGGCCGATCTGCAGGGTTTCCTCAAAGAGAAAGAAGAGCGAGATCGCCAGCGCGCACTCGAAGTCGAGTCGCAGGATGAAGAGCGTGAAGCGATCTCGTGGGAGACAACCGATGAGGATCGCGAGTCACTCGAACTGCTCAAGGCGATCAGCGAATTCGCGGCCGAGCGGCCCGACCTGGCGGCGACCGTCTTGCGCAATTGGTTGAACGATACTGAGGAGTCCAAAGAAGAGGACAAGGACAAAGAGAAGGCGTGAAGCGGGATGGTTGCGATGGAGGCTGAGAGACGATGAAAGATAGCTTGGGGAAGGGTGGCGAGGATTCGGCCCTCGAACGCCTCGCAGAAATCCACGCTCTCACTTCGAGTCGCGGAGAAGGGATGCGCAAATCCGCGATCCTACTCGTCGCGCTCGAAGCCGGCATCGCTTCTGAGATCTTTAGCAATCTCGCGGAAGAGGATATGGAACTCGTCTCTCAGGAGATCGCTCAACTCGGAATCGTTAAGAAACAGGAGCTGCTCGGCGTCCTCGAGGAGTTTAAGGACCTCGTGCTCGTACAGCGGCTTCTCCGTGAGGGAGGTTACGACCACGCGATCCAACTAATCTCCGAGAGTGTTCCCAAGAACAAAGCGACCAAACTCATCCGACTCCTCGAAGCGCAGCGTCAATCGGTGCCGTTTCACTTCCTCGAGCACGCCGAAGCCGACGTACTTTCGACCTTTCTTCAGGAGGAGCTTCCGCAGACGATCGCTCTCGTGCTCTCCTACATGGAGCAGGGCAAGGCGGCCGAAGTCCTCACGAATCTCACTCCCGAGCGGCAGTGCGATATCGTCAAAAGGATTGCCACGCTCGGTCACACGAGCCCCGAAGCGATCAAGCGCGTCGAAGCGGGCCTCCAGAAATATCTCGCTTCGCTCGCTTTTGAAGAGATGCAAGAGGTGGGGGGAGTCAAGACAGTCTCTGAGATCTTGAACGTCATGGATCGAGCTACCGAGCGACAAATCCTCGAGAGTATCGAAGAGGAGAATCCCGACCTCGCTACCGAGATCAAGAAGCTCATGTTCGTCTTCGAGGACCTCATGCTCGTCGACGACAAGGGGATTCAGAACATCCTCAAGGAGATCGAGAACAAGGAACTCGCGCTCGCGCTCAAGCTCGCCTCCGAAGACCTCAAAGAGAAGATCTTCAAGAACATGTCGACACGAGCGGCCGAGCTTATCCGCGAGGAACTCGAGTACATGGGTCCAGTGCGGATTGCCGACGTCGAGCAGGCGCAGCAAGCGATCGTCGAGATTGTACGTCGACTCGAAGAAAACGGCGAAGTGGTGGTGCAGGGACGCGGTGGCGAGTCGAGCCTCGTAGTTTAGGAAGTGAACCATGGAGCGTAGATTTCACGAGACCGATAGCCGCGTGATCAAGCCCGCCCAGTCGGGGGGAGTGCTTCTCGATGAACGTCACTTCCGGCTCGAAGACATCGGCGAGCTCACGCGCGAATTGATGCAGAAGTCCGAAGGGCGACTTCGCGCGCTGCAAGAAGCCGCAAAGACGATCGAGGATCGGTTAAAGCGGCAGACCGAGGCTTCGCGTCGACGCATCGAACGCGCGATGGCGGTCGCCCAGGAGAAGATCGATCAAAAGATCCAAGAGACGCATGAAAAGGCGAATGACCTTCTGATCGAACGGCACCGCGAGGGGTACGAAACCGGGTACGCCGAAGGCAAGAGTCAGGGAGAGCGGGAGGGATTTGAGCGCGGCTACCAAGAGGGGCTTGAGCGCGGACTCGAGGAGGGGCTGGCCGAAGGTCGAACTCGCGGAGAAGCCGAGACTCGCCAAGAGCTCTCCGACCGGTTCCACGCGGGGACCGAAAGTGCGATTCAGCTGATGGAACAACTCGCGACGGAGTTGAATCGGGAATGGGGCCAGGCGGTCGAAAGCGCTCGGCAAAACCTCGTCGAGGTGTCGCTCGGAGTCGCCCGGACCGTGATCCAGCGAGAGACCAAAGTCGATCCGTCGATCGTGCGTGAGACGGTCAGTCGCGCGCTCGACCACCTCGAGACTTACGAGCAGCTTGTGGTCGAGATCCATCCCGAAGATCGACGCTTCGTGGAGGAGTACCTCGGTGGCTTCCTCGATTCGAAAGTGGCGGGCATCAGCCTCGAGTTCCGAGAGAACCTCGAACTCGACCGGGGCGGTTGTCGACTGCGTACGCGCAACGGTGAAGTACGCGCAACGATCGAAGATCAACTCAACCAACTCGGGCGCGCGCTCGAGGAGGCCGGAGGGTACTGATGGCAACGGCCGAGCAAACCGCCTCCGATCTTTTGAGTTGCCTCGAAGGGCGCGATTCGATCAGCGCGACGGGTCGAGTGCGTCGGCTTGTCGGGTTGGTGGTTGAACTCGAAGGCCTCTCGCTTCCGATCGGCGCGGTTTGTCGTATCCAACCGCGATCTCAACACGGTCTCGAGATCGAGGCCGAAGTGGTCGGCTTTCAAGGCGATGGCGCGCTCGCGATCCCGTGCGGCGTGACCGACGGTATCGCTCCCGGAGATCCGGTCCACTACGAGGGTGGTGGGGTTACGGTTCGGCTGAGCGATGAGCTGCGCGGGCGGGTGCTCGACGGCAGTGGAACGCCGATCGACGGAGGGGGGCCGATTCGCCGAGCCGTGACGCGGAGCGTCGAGGCGCCCGCGCTTTCCCCGCTCGACCGCCAACGCATCTCAGAACCGCTTTCGACCGGAGTGCGAGCGATCGATGCGCTCCTGACCTGTGGCCGGGGTCAGCGACTCGGGATCTTCGCGGGCGCCGGGGTCGGCAAGTCCGTCTTGCTCGGCATGCTCGCCCGGAACTCTTCGGCCGAAGTCAATGTGATTGGCCTCGTCGGCGAACGGGGTCGAGAGGTCCGCGAATTCATCGAACGCGATCTCGGTCCCGAAGGTCTTGAGAAATCGATCGTCGTCGTCGCGACCTCCGATCAACCTCCCGTGGTTCGGCTCCGAGCGGTCCGCGTGGCCACGCGGATCGCCGAGTGGTTTCGGGACCAAGGTCGAGAGGTGCTGCTGCTCGTCGATTCGATTACCCGAGTCGCCCTCGCCCAGCGAGAAATCGGTCTCTCCGCTTCTGAGCCGCCCACCACCAAGGCCTTTCCGCCGTCGGTCTTCTCGCTGCTCGCTCGTTTACTCGAACGGACGGGCCCGGGCCGTGAAGGTAACATCACCAGCTTCTACACCGTGCTCGTCGAAGGTGACGATCGACAAGATCCGATCGGCGACGCGGTCCGCGGAATACTCGACGGCCACATCTGGCTCTCCCGGGATCTCGCCAACCGCGGATTCTTCCCGTCGATCGATCTTCTCGAATCGGTGAGTCGCGTCATGCGCGAGGTCGCAGGTCCCGACCACCAACGCGCCGCCGCCGAAGCGACCGAGGATCTCGCGCGCTACCAATCGGTCGAGGATCTGATTCAGCTCGGCGCCTATGTGCGGGGAACGGATCCGCGCACCGATATTGCGATCGATCGCCGTGCCCGCCTTGAACAATTCCTGCGACAAACCCCGGAGGAATCGAGTCCTTTCGCGCAGACGCTCTCCCAACTCCACGACCTCGTCTCAAGTTCAAGCGACGAGACGGAGGCGAGCCGTGGCTGAATTCAAGTTTCGACTAGAGGGTCTACTCCGTCTTCGCCAGCTCGAAGAGGATCGAAAGAAGGAGCAACTCAGTCTCGCGCGAGCGCGGCTTGAATCGTTTCGATCCGAAGTGACGGCACTCGATCGAGAATATGCCGACGGGCTCGACCAACTCGCTCAAGCGGGAGAGGGGGCTCTCGATTTGGCTGAGATCGCTGCCGGTCGCAAGTACCTTACGGTTCTCGATCGCCGTAAACGGATGCTGCTCGAGCAAATCGAAACCGCGCTCGACGGACTCAATCAAGCTCAGCGAGCGCTTGAGACTGCGGCCCGGGAGCGGAAGGTCGTCGAACGGCTCCGGGAGCGGCAACTCGCTCTCCACCGAGAACAGGAGCTCCGGGCTGAGCTTCGCGAGATGGATGAGATCGCGGTGACGCGACACGGTTGGAGTCAGCGATGAAGAAGATCTTCAAGTTGCTGGTCCGTGGCTTCTGCGCGCTGAGCGGTCTGATTATGGCGCCGGTTCTCATCGCGCTGCTCCTCGCGGGCAGCATGGGCCTCTTGCCCACCTGGGAGCGGCTTCGAACCGCCCTCGCCTCGACGAACCCCGAGGCGACGCTCGAGTCGTCGGACGAGAGCGAGTCCGCCGACGTCGCCGCTGAAGCGGAGACGCCCCCATCGGAACTTGGACTCTGGCGACTGAGACTCGAGTCGATTCAGGATTCGCTGCGTCGAGGTCAGGAACAGCTCGACTCAGATCGTAAAGAGCTCGAACAGCTCCGGCGTAAGCTCGACTTGGTCCAGAGTACTGCGAGTGAAGTTACGAGCGCTCTCCTCGGGCGGTCGATCAGTCCCGGTGAGATCCTCGAGAAGCGGGCGGAGATCATCGCGGAGATTGAACAACTCCAAGAACAAGAGAAACGCTTCCCCGAATTGCTCGCGGCGATGAAGACGGTCGAACCGGCCTCTTTTGCCAAGATCCTCGCCTCCGGTGAGCCCGGTGAAGCTGGCTTTAACGAAGCGAATGCGGTGCGGATATTGAGGGGACTTCCGTCGCGCAAAACTTCGCAGATTTTTGATGAACTGTCCAAAGAGGATCCCGTACTCGCGGGTCGCTTGATCGAGCGGATGTCCGAACAGAGTCGGGCTGCCGATCGGAGCCGTGAGGTCGCCGCGCAGGACAGTGAAGGGGAATGAGCAGACACTTCATGATCATAGAACCCACTCGACATTTGGACTTCTCCGCGATCCAGGGGGCGGCAACCGCACCACCCTCCAAGCCGACCGAGCCCTTTCGGAAGTCGTTTGATGAAGTCAAGGAGCGAGAGACTTCCGACCCGTCGACACGATCCGACCGATCCGAAGAAGAAGCGACCACGCCGGTCGCCCGTCAGGAGGGCGACGAAAGCGCGGCTGACATCGCTCCCGTGATCGTCGAGGTCGACACCTTGATCCTCCCTCTCGAAGACGCTCCGGAACCGAACCTGGTGCTGCTCGGGCCGGCGACCCCGGGAAACCCGGTCGCTGAAGTTCGTCCCGAGGTCGGGTCGGTGGCAACCGTCCCGGCCGTCGACTCGATGGATTCCGCTCTACTCGCCGAGGCAAAAGGGACTACCGCCAGTGACCTGGCCGAACCCCTGGCTCAAGCGGCCACTCCGTCAAAAGGCACCGACAGCCCCCGAGCAGAAGCCACCCCCGTCGATACCAAAAGCCCGGGACAAAACTCTTCGGAGAGTGCTCAGAGTGCCGCTGATCAAGTTGCCCGAGCTGCCGGGCAAAAGACGACGCGGGTTACCGACACGACCACTCAGATACACTCGGCCGTCGAGCCGGAATCCGAACCGACGGCCGAGAAGACCCCTCGACCCGACTTTCATTTGCTCAGAAAAGAGTCCGCGGCTTCAAGCGCGAGGGGCGAGCTAGTCTCGGGTTCCACTCAATTAGAGAGTGAGTCGCGAGGTGTCTTCGCCGCGCTATCGCGATTCGAGTCGACGAACCAACGCGACACGGCTCAGGTTGGGGCTGCGTCAAGGGTGGGAGTAAATCCTGGAACGACGAATAGCGGTCGCGTGAGCTCGCTGGCTCCAAACGCCGAGACGGCCGTGGCTCCCGAGGGCCGGGTGTCGAGCGATTCTCGGTTGGATTCGGGTGCGCCCAAGTCAAGCCCGCCGCTCCGGTGGGATTCGAGCGACGAAGTCGCCGCACTCAAACGCGTCTACCGACTCTTGAGACGGGCGGTGCACAAAGGCGATCACTCCCTGCGCGTGAGACTCGATCCGCCGAGCCTCGGTCGAGTGAGTGTCGACCTCGAGTGGAAAGATCGACAACTCGGAGTTCATTTCGAAGTCGAATCCGACGAAGTCAAGGGGGTGCTCTCTCGACATTTGGATGAACTCAAAGAGGTTCTCAAACAGTACGGGGCGAGTTCACCCGAGGTCTTCGTCAATCTCAAAGAAGAGGCGGGTTCGGACCAAGGCTCAGAGTCGCGTCAACCTCAACAACAACGTGAAGAGATCGCAGGGCTCGAGACCGTGGTCGAAGAGGAAGTCAGGGTCTTGAAGGGCCCTGCCCACCTCGGTTCGCACCTCGACGTGAGTCGCTGAAGGAGAATAAGTATGGAGACGGTATCCGGAGTTTCGACTCCACTCGAACCTCAGACAAGTCGCCAGACGGGCTCACTCCCGACGGCCCTCGATCAGAGCGAGTTTCTCAACATCATGATCGCCGAGTTGACCAATCAAGATCCGCTCGAGCCACTCGACAATCAGCAGTTTCTCAATCAGCTCGTTCAAATTCAGACTCTGCAGGCGACGACTGATCTGACGAACGGGATCGAATCGCTTCTGCTCGGGCAACAGATCGCCTCGGCGGGATCACTGATCGGTCAACAGGTCGTCGGTACGGGGGCCTCGGGTAACCCTGTAGAAGGGGTTGTCGATCGCGTTCTCGTGAACGGCGACGAGGTAATACTCGGCGTTGGCGAAGAGACCCTTCCGCTCAATGCCGTCACCCAAATCGTGAACCCAAACGATGAATCGTAATCGGTCTCTACTATCAGCACCGGGAGCCGGTGTTCCATTCGAGCAAGGAAGCGTCGAGAGGGAAGTTCTCACGGAAAGGCCTGCCGCGTGGCGCTCATCCGCTCGTTAAATACCGCCGTTACTGGTCTCAAGGCGCAACAGTTTCGGATCGAAGTGATCGGAAACAACATCGCCAATGTCGACACGACTGCGTACAAGACCGCGCGAGTCGACTTTTCGACCCTGCTCAGTCAGACCCTCTCGTTCGGAGTCGCCCCTCAAGGATTCCTCGGAGGCATCGATCCGGTTCAGGTGGGACTCGGCACTCAGATCGCTTCCACCCTCTCTGACTTTAGTCAGGGCCCCACCGAATTGACCGGAGTCAACACCGACGTCGCCATCCTCGGGGATGGCTTTTTTGTTTTAAACGACGCCTCGGGTCAGCCGCTCTACTCGCGTGACGGCTCCTTCACGATCAATCCCTCAAATCTCTTGCACGATCCGGCCACCGGTTTCGTGGTTCAAGGCTGGCTTGCCGACGAGAACTTCTCGGTCACTCCCGGGGGACCACTCGAGGATGTGGAGCTGCAGGTCGGAGTTCAGACGATTGCGAGAGCCACGAGCCAGACGACGTTCGGGGGGAACCTCAACTCTTCGGGCCTCGTCGCCGACCAGGGTTCGCTGCACTTTTCCGATGTTCTCTACGACAACCGCATCGTTGACGGTGGGGTGATCTCCGCGGAAAACCCGATCGGCTTTGCCCGCGCCACCGGAGATACCCCACTCGCAAACCTCGTCCGTTCGCTCGGAGACTTTGTACCCGGCGACGGCTCCACAGTGGGAAGCCCCGCCACGACCGGTCTCGCCTTCCCCGAACTCGCGACCCAAACGAGCGGGGTCGAGATCAAGCTCAGCGCGCTCAAAGGGGATCGACAACTTCCCGACCAGACCTTCGTGGTCGGGGATCCACCTCCGACCGGGGGGACGACTCTCGGCGACTTTATGAATTTCTTGCAGGGGTCGCTCGGGGTTAACGACGGAGTTTGGAACGGGGTTGAGCAGGCTGAGAATATGCTCTCCTACAACCGCCTCGATCCCGTGACCGGCGAAGAGATCAATGGAACGCTTTCGCTCAATCCGAGTAGCCCCGACGATACGGCCACTCTCGGCAGCTTGACCGACCATCAGAACGATTTTGTCGGGGTTCAGGTCGGCGACTACATCCGCTTCACTTCGGGCAAGGCTTCGGGGGAGATCGCGGAGATCACGGGCGTGAGCGCTTCGACGCCCGGAGGGCC
>CAYZYD010000061.1:0-11555 GCA_964482505.1 uncultured Planctomycetia bacterium
GGGTCTTCGCCTTCGCCTTCGCCTTGCTCTTCACCTGGATGCCGGCGACCCGACGCCGCTCTGGCTCCCGGAACTCGGAGCGATGCGATTCGTAGTACGCCCGGACCTCCTCCATCGGGATCGCACCAGGCTGAGGCAGGTCCTTTCGCAGATCCTTGTCGAGCTGGTCACGTAGCAACTGGCGGATCCGCTGCTTGACGACGGGCTCCCCGTCCAGCTTGCGACGCCGCGCCTCCTGCGCGAGCAGCTCGACGGTGATCATCTCCTCGAGCAGCTCCCGTCGGCGCTCCGCGGACTGGTAACGGAGCCGCTCGAAGCGATCCATGCGCTCCAGCACGGCTGCGTAGTCGCCGAGGGTGATGGTGCGATCGCCCACGCGCGCCAGCACCTTGGATGCCAGCTCGGCAGACAACCCACCAGGGCCCGCCTCCGCTCCGCCATCTGCCGCACCTTCCAGCGCCTGCTGGTCGCAACCGTTGCAGCCCGCGAGGGGCACGAACAGCGCCAGCAACAGCAGGTGCAGAGAGCACGGAAGACGCATCGTCGGCGGGGGATACTACGACGCCGGATCGGGGGCCAGCACCGCGGGGGGCGGGGTACCGGCACCCCGGGCCACGCCGCCCAGTTGCGGCGACGCCGGCATCAGAGTACAGCCGCGCCCTGTGAAGCCAAGCCCCGAACCGAACCTCCGCTATGGCCGCGTCGTCATCAAGCTCAGCGGCGAGGCGCTGTGCGGGCGGGAAGGTGGCTTCGGGATCGATACCGACACACTCCGCGCCACCGCCGCCGAGCTCGGCGAGGTTCACAGCAAGGGCGTGCAGATCGGGGTCGTTGTCGGCGGCGGCAACATCTTCCGCGGGCTCAAGGGCGCCAGCCAGGGCATGGACCGCGCCCAGAGCGACTACATGGGGATGCTCGCCACGGTCATCAATTCACTGGCCATGCAGGACGCGCTCGAGCGCGTCGGCGTGCCGACCCGCGTGATGACCGCCATCGAGATCGCGTCGGTCGCCGAGCCCTACATCCGGCGCCGCGCCATGCGTCACCTGGAGCGTGGACACATCGTCGTCTTCGCAGCTGGCACGGGTAACCCGTACTTCTCGACGGACACCGCGGCCGCACTGCGCTCGATGGAAATCCGCGCAGAAGCACTGCTCAAGGCCACCAAGGTGGACGGGATCTACGACCGGGACCCACGCAAGCACGACGACGCGCGGCTCTACGACAAGGTCAGCTACGCCCGATTCCTGGGCGATCACCTCGCGGTGATGGACTCGACCGCCGTCACGTTGTGCCGCGACAACGGTCTGCCGATCCGCGTCTTCAACATGAAGCCAGGCAACATCATGCGTGTCTGCCGCGGTGAGAATGTCGGCACCACGGTCGCAGACTGAGCGGACGGCGCGCGGCGCGTCTCGTTCGTCTGCCGCAGGCTCCACGGGCACAGGCAGGCCAGTCTGAGGCAACTGGCACCCGGATTGCTCACGCGATCGGCGGGTCCTAAGCTGCTGCCGTCATGTGGGAAACGCTGCCTGAGTTCGGAACGGGTGTGCTGTACGCGGTGCTCGTCGCGGCCGCGTACACCTTCGCGTTGAGCGTCGCCGCGGGACGAGGGCGCCCGCGACTGCTCCAGTCGGCGCGCCTCGGCGCGTATGCCACCGCGGCGCTGGTGCTGCTCGGCGTGCTGCTGCTGGCCTACGCCTTCGTGACACACGACTTCCGTATTCGGTACGTCAGTCGTTACAGCAACCGAAGCACCGAGTGGTGGTACCTGCTGACGGCGCTATGGGGCGGGCAGGACGGATCGCTGCTGTGGTGGTCGCTGCTGCTCAGCGGCTACACCGCGTCCTGCGTGTGGTGGCTCAAGGGCCGCTACCGGCACCTTCAGCCCTACGTGATCGCCACGCTGATGGTGATCATCGCGTTCTTCGCGGTGCTGATGCTGTTCGCCGCCAACCCGTTCGAGACGAACCTGGCTGGCCCCCGGATGGACGGCGACGGGCTGAACGTCAGCCTTCGCAACTTCTACATGATCATCCACCCGCCGAGCCTCTACATCGGCTTCGTCGGCTGTTCGATCCCCTTCGCCTTCGCGGTGGCGGCGCTGATCACGGGCCGCCTGGACAACGAGTGGATCGTGGCCGTGCGCAAGTGGATGCTCTTCGCCTGGCTGTTCCTGACCATCGGCAACGCGCTCGGGATGGCCTGGGCCTACGAGGAGCTCGGCTGGGGTGGCTACTGGGCGTGGGACCCGGTTGAGAATGCTTCATTCCTCCCATGGTTTTCTGCGACCGCCTTTATGCACAGCGTGATGCTCCAAGAACGGCGCGATCTCGCCAAGTTGTGGAATGCCTTCCTCGTTATCTTCACCTTTGTGCTGAGCCTCGTCGGAACCTATCTGACTCGATCGGGGATCGTGAGCTCCGTTCTCGCATTCGCCTCGGGGGATGTGGGATACTGGTTCCTCGGCTTCATCCTCGTGGTCAGTCTTGGCGGACTTCTTCTCTGGGCCTTCCGAATCTTTGATTTTCGGTCGAAAGAGAAGATCGAGAGTGTGGCCTCGCGGGAAGCGGTCTTTGTGATCAACAATATGATCCTGATCGCCATTCCTCTGGGTATCCTATTTATGACGCTCTACCCGAAGATCACGGCTACCTTTGGTAGCGGAGCCAAGACCCTCGGAATCACCTACTACAACACCGTGATGAATCCGTTCTTCGTGGCGATGCTCGGACTTACCGCGCTCGGACCGATGTTTGGCTGGGTACGTTCGAGTAAGAAACGAGTGCTCCGGAACGCGCTCGTCCCCGCGCTCGCCTCGATCCCCGTCGCATGCGGGATTCAGGGGCTCTCAGTCTTGATCAAGTCGGGGCACGGCGCTCCGCTTAGCTTCTTCGAACACCTCTACCCGACCTTCATGATCAACTACGCGGGTGCCTTTATTCTGACCTCTCTCTGCTACGAGCTCGGTCGTACCGTCCTGTTCCGGGTGCAACGAAGATCTCAGAGTTGGGGTGACGCACTGAACCACCTGGCGTTTCAGCACCACCGCCGGCTCGGGGGCTACGTCTGTCATATGGGTCTTGCGATCTTGAGTATTGGCGTGGTCAATTCGAGCATGTTTAAGAGCAAAGAGGAGATCATCCTGCGGCATGGGGAGCGGACGGCCGTGGGACCCTACGAGGTCGAATTCAAGGAGAAGTCGGTGGAGCCGAACTCGGTCGAGGAGAGCCTTCCCTACACCGCCACTCGGATTCAGCTCGAGGTCTTCCGCAACGATAAGCGGGTCGGGCGATTGGTTCCCGAGCGTCGCGACTACCCGGTGACGCAGTATCGTCCGCAACCGACGGGAACCACCGAGCCCAAAATCCTCAGCCTGATGCAGGGCTTCTTGCACGAAGATCTCTACGTCTTCTTCCGCGAGACGCATGTACCTGGGGACGTCCGGTTTGAGTTTTACCGTAACCCGCTGATCTCACTCATCTGGATCGGCTGGATAATCATGCTCAGTGGGGCGGCCTGGGCTGCAGTACCGTTAGGGGGCCGTCGTGTCGGACTGTCGGATTAGAGCCGCGTGCCTCATTCTCGCGATATTTGGGGCCTCGGTCGTGTCTGCCCAATCTTCCGTCGACCGTCGTTTCGGGCACGGGGAGATGGGCGCGGTCCCGGCTCTCAGTTATTCGGAAGCTCAAGTCGCAGAGGGCTGGACCGAGGAGAAGATTGCTCAGGTCCACCGACTCGAAAACGAGATTCTCTGCGCCTGCCCGAAGGAAAATTTCACGCGAGTTTTAGCGGGGTGCCCCGACAGTTGTGCCGATCAACAGAAGATCGACCTCAGGGAGTGGGTTCGGTCGGGAGTTGAGGCCGCTGAGATCAAACGTCGCATGGTCCACGAGTACGGCAATCGCGTTCTCGGTGATCCGCCCGAAGTCGCGCCCTACCTGATTCCGTTTCTTCTGCTTGGGATCTGCGCCGTGGTCGGATTCTTCGCGTTGCTCCTCTGGAGGCGGGGCGCGAGATCTCAACCCGCTCGAACACAGTTTGCACCGACCGATTCGGAACTTGCTCGCATCGAGCGCGAGCTCGAGGAGCTCGATTAGTCATGTGGATCGCAATTTTGTTGTTAACGTCGCTCGGAGCGGTGGTGTTTGTCATCTGGCCGGTCGCTTCTAAGAGGCTGCCCTGGGTGACCGGGGAGGACCCGCTCGTGATTCGACAGCTCAAGCGAGAGCAAGGTCGACTGCTGCGTCTTATCAAGGATATCGAATCGGAACGCGAGGCAGGGACTATTGACGACGACGATTACCAGAAGATTCGGGTTCGCTTCATGCAAGATCTCGTCATCGTTAACCGAAGCCTCGTCGAAGCGGAGTCCGATCAGGTCGAACTCGATCCAACCTCGAGTCGGGAGTCGAGTCTGGCTGTCCCCAAGTCCGAACCAACCCTGTGAGGGTTTTCCCATGAGATCGTCTTCTCCTTTTGTCGCCTTCGTCGTTCTCGCTCTCTTGAGTATCGGGACGAGTACTTGGGCGCAGGAACGTCGCTTCCAAACGACTCTGTTCGACGGGACGGCTCGAATTCAGAGTCGACACGCCAGCAGTCAGCCCGGGGCGGCCAGTCAACCTGGTGCCGCGAGCCAACCCGGCGCCGAGAGTCAACCCGCCGACATCAGCCAGTTCGCCCTCCGCAACGCGACGGTTGAGGTGTCGGCTCAGTTCGATGGCCAAACCAAAAAGCTCCGCTCGATCGCCGACGACTCGGGTCAGATCGATATCCCCCTCGGCGAAATACCCAATCAAGCCGAGATCGTAATCCGCGCGGTGGGAACTGATAAGACCACCTATAAGTCGGACACGATCACGGTGACGGATTCGCCCCCCTCGTCTGTACGTCTGCTACAAACCGTTACCGATACCTCGAGCCTCGTGGTCGACCTCTTCATGACTCAATTGCTTGAGGGTGATGGCCAGAAGATTCGCGGGCGAACGATGATTCAAATCCTCAACGCGAGCTTCAAAGTCTACGACGGGACGCTCTTTATCCCATTTCCCGCGATCGCAACCGACGAGGGAGTGCAAGCGCCGCCAGCTGGGAATCAGCTCGCCGGTTCCCATCGAACCGTGCGACCCGACGGGCTGGTGGGAGTTCCGCTCGAAGTGACGATCAAGCCGAGTCCGGGTCGCAGCCAGGCTTTTATCGTTATCGGGAGTTTCTCGGTCGATGTGAACGGCCTCGACCGCTACGACCTCTCCTTCACGACCCCCTTCGCGATACGCAACTTCCAGCTCGGGATGCAGCAGGACAGGATCTTTTACGACTTCACACAAGCGGGGATCGGTAAGCCGCTCGTCTTCGCAGGTCGAATGGGACCGCCGACGGTCCCTGCCGAAGTCGACTTGTGGGGGAGAGAACGAATTCCGTCAGACGAACCAATTCGGCTACCGCTGCTCGTCGGCGAGAAGTGGCAAGAGACGAGCCTCAGCTACCGGTTCGAGACGACTCTCTACGATATGAGTCAGCAGATCCGTGAGCGAACCCAGAACCAACAGCATCCTCCGGCGCAGCCGGTCCGGAACATTCCCGTAACCCTCGAGATCTTGGGCGCGAACGGGATTGTCAGATCGACGCAGACGCTTGAAACCGACAGTCAGGGCAAGCTCGAGGGCGAAGTGACGGAGGTCTCCCGGGGCGATCAATTGCGACTCAGCTTTGACTCAAACCAAGAGCCATATTCGAGCAAGTTGATCCCCATCGGCAGTGTGCCGTCGACCCTGCGCACCTATATCCGCCAGCCGAACTACGGCGGACTTCGGCAGTCGATCGAATTGATCGTGGGGGTCGATCAAAACGGTCAAGCCGCCCGCGCGCTTCAGGTCGTCGCCCTGACTCACCAGGGTTACGGCTACCTGGGGGGACCCGAGAGCAGCTTCCAGATTCCAACACTCTCGGGCTTTAAGCTCGAGCAGGTTTTCGATAACGACAAGAATGTCTACGCGGTGGGTCCAGACAACCAGGTCATCCTGAGCCGACCGCTCTTCCCGCTCGAGCAGCGGCAGATTCTCCTCCGCTACACCGCGAGCCCGATACCTGAAACGCAATCGGTCACGCTCAAGTCGCCGGTCCAGATCCACGGTCTGATGCTCGGGCTCCAGTCGGGCAAAGTGCACTACCTCGCAGAAAAGCAGGAAGAGGGTCAGCGACTTCAGTTGTCGAATGCAGACTCTCCCCTCGAGGTCTGGAACGAGCGGGTCGAGTACGACCTCTACAACTTTGGACTCATCCCCGAAGGAACTCCCTACGAGATCGACCTCGCCTTTGGAGATACCCCTCCGGTTTCGACGAGTGCTCTCCTCGTGACTCTCCTTCTCACGGTCGGCATCGTTTTAGTCATCGGGCTCGGGGTAGGGCTTGCATTGGTCGCTCGCCGTTCGCGGGCGGCCGAAGAGACTCCCTCTTTTCATGACGAGATCCCGCCTCCGCCTTCGACTACAGGTGCAGCCCACATCTCAGGAGAGTCTCCCAACCCGACCCCGTCCGCCCTCGACGACCGACTCGCTCCTTCGGCTCCGAGATCCGCGACGGTACCTGCCGGGGAACGCTGGCAATCGTTGCCCTCGGACCTGAGGACCGAGCTCGAGGTGTTCATGAGGCTCTACGAGCGGCGTGTCGATGTCTCTCCACACGAACTCGAGGAGGATCTGCGCAAACTCCTCGGTCTCCTCGAAAAGGTCTCAAAGTCTCAGACCTGAGGAGGTCCCGATGCGAGCCGCCGGCGAGTCGACTCCACTCCTCGAAGTAGAAGCGGTCAGTAAGAGCTACGATCGTCGCGAAGTCTTCGCGCCCCAGAGCCTGACGCTTCGCTCGGGCGAGTGTCTTCTCGTCGCGGGTCTCAACGGTTCGGGCAAAACCACCTTCGTAAAAATCCTGGCCGGACTGCTTCGCCCGGACGCCGGTGATGTCCGGCTCTCGGGCGAATCCTCGGTTTCTCGGGCGGTTCACTACCGACGCCGCATCGGACTTCTCACCGACGAACCCCTTCTGCCCCGACAGTTAACGGTCGGTGAGGGGCTCGCCTATTGGGGTGAACTCAACCGAGTCGAATCCGCACGCCAGCGCGTCCAAGCGGCCCTCGAGGAGGTCGGGCTCGCTTGGCGACAGAACGACCCGATCCGGATTCTGTCGCGTGGCATGAAGCAACGCGTCAGTTTGATCGCGGCTTCCTTGACCGAGCCCGAGTTACTCCTTCTTGACGAACCCTACACCGGCCTCGACGAAGCGGGCCGGCAACTCGTCGACCGAGCGATCGAGAGACAGAAGAGTCGCGGGGGTCTCACCGTGCTCGTGACGCATAATCTCGAGCGCGGCCTCGGACTAGCAGATCGAGTGCTTGTCCTGAGTCGGGGCCGTGGCGAACTTCTCGACGGTCACTCGGCGGAGACTACGGCCGAGTGGGTGCAGCAGAAGATTGAATAGCTGTGCTGAGAGATTTGTGGTCACAAGTCAAATGGGACTGGATCCAGGAGAGCCGAGGATGGTCGACGATACTGAGTATGGTGCTCTTCAGTATGACCTGTCTCGCCGTCGTTTCGCTGGCGGTCGACGCCCAGTCACTCGCGACCGACTCGGAAGCGAGCGAGCTCGACGCGCTTCGGCTCAAGATCCAGGCGGGTTTAATTTGGCTTATCTTCTTGCTATCCGGGTCGATCGGGATCGAGCGAGGGGTACGGACCACCGACTCAGCCGTGCACCGGGGTCTACTTCTCGTGCCCGCGAGTCGCGTCACGCTCTACTACAGCCGCGTGATCTCGACCTTATCGATGATCCTGGTCATGGAGGTCGCGACCGCGCTCTTCTTCGCTTTTCTCTACAATCTCGATCTGAGCTGGGAGGTTTGGGGAAAATTCGCGCTCTTTGCGCTCGCGGGAACGCTCGGTTACGTCGCCCTCGGCGTGACGATCGCGCTGATGTTACGCGGAGTTCGTTCGGGCGAGGTCTTCCTGCGACTGCTCACTTTTCCGCTGATCATTCCGCTCTTCATGGCGGTGGTCGAGGCGACTTACCGGCTCTTTGCAGGCAAACCGATGGCGACTACCAGTTTGACGATTTTGATCTGTTTCGATCTGATCTATCTGGCGGCGGGGCAGATATTCGTCGGCCCATTAACTCGCGAAGAGACGAACTGAATAGAAAGGACGGGGGATGTCACCCACGCAACACCTGACCTGGGAGCGAGAGACCGACGCAATCGTTCGCTTCTTTCGCATTATCCTCGGCCTGACCCTAGTCCTCGTAGTTTACTCGTTAGGTCGGGACCCCGAAAACCTGAAGAAACTCGGGTCGTTTCTTAAGTCTCAGCCCGCAGGCTGGATCTACGTGATCGGATCCGCGTTGATCGTGGCGCCGTGGCTCAAGTTTGGTCGCTCGCGGGCATTTTTGTTCCACGCATCTTGGGCGTTTCTCGGGCTCGCTTGCCTCAACCTGTTGATCGTACAAGCGGTTCCCTTCAGCATTCGCGACATCGGGCCCTCCTACTTGATCTTCTTTTACCACTTCCCTTCTGCCCTCTCGAGCTACGCCTTTTTCATCGTCTGCATGGTCGCGAGTATTCTCTACCTGACAACTCAGCGCGAACACTGGGATCTTTGCGCGCGAGTGGCGGGGCAGATTGGTCTCGTCGGTATCACGATTTCACTGTTGACGGGCTCGGTCTGGGCGAAGGCGGCGTGGGGTTACTACTGGGTTTGGAGCGACGCCCGACTTCTCACCGCAGCGATTATGTGGTTGATCTATGCCGGATACTGCCTCTTGCCCTCCCAGATTGAAGACGTCCGCGCGCGTCGCAATTACGTCTCGGTGTTTGGGATTCTCGCTTGTCTCAACATTCCGCTGGTCCACTACGCGATTCAGTGGTTCGGTCAGACGAGCCATCCCAAGAAGTTTGACGACCTCGGCTCGGATGTCTCGATCATCATCACGCGTTGGCTCGGGCTCTTGATGTTTGTGGTTTTCTATGCACTTCTCTACCGTTGGCGACTCGAGTCGGAGCGGCAGAGCGATGCGGTCGAACGACTCTTGCCCGTGGTCCGCGCGGCTGAAGAGAGGAACTAAACGATGTGGGAATCCCTGGTGTTACTCCTCGACACGTCCGATCCCCCTGATTTTCGCGGACGGGTGATGCTGGCTTATACCCTCGTGTTCGCGGTCATCGTGACCTATCTGGTCTTTTCGCATCGGAAACAATCGAAGGCGAGAAAGACGATCGAGTTTCTCGAGGGTCGAGTGGAGAGCTTAGAGAAACGTGAACGATCCGAGCGAGAGGCCGAGACCGTCGGTGAAGCCTGAAGTCCGGCAAATCCGTCGCTCGTTGCGGCCCTTTTATCTCCTCTGCGGTTGGTTAGCCCTCGGGGCGGGCGTGGTCGGCATTTTCCTACCGCTGCTTCCCACCACCCCATTCGTCCTGATCGCAGCCGCCTGCTTTTCGCGCGGAAGTCCCCGGATTCACCACTGGATCGTCAACCACCCGCGCTTCGGACCTCCGCTCAAAGATTGGGAAGAGAAGCGGGCGATCCGACCACGCGCAAAACGACTCGCGACCTTATTGATCCTCGTCAGCTTTAGCTTCCCCCTGATTATCATCGAACTATCAGGGGGCCTGCGGGCGGGTATCGCCGTATTGATGGTCGGTCTCCTCACATTTATCTGGACGCGGCCCTCGGGTTAGCGCTCCGTTTGATCGAGCTATTCGTCGGTCTCAATCGGGCGTAGTGTCTGATCGAGAGCGACCCGATCGTCAAACACGAAACACTCACCCTGAAAGTGCGCACCACCAACCGTTTCGAAGTAGTTGAGGATTCCACCGTCGAGTTGATAGGTTTCCTCGTGGCCGAGGTGACGCAGCCAGATATTGGCCTTCTCGCAGCGGATCCCACCAGTACAAAAAGTCACGACGGGGGCCTTGAACTTCGAGAGCCTTTCAGCCACCTCCGGGAATTCACGGAAGCAGCCAATATCGAGATGTTCGGCCTTCTCAAAGGTACCGCGAGCGAATTCGTGGCGATTCCTCACGTCGAGCAGCTGCGGAGGCTGATCGCTCTCGAGCCAGGCTTTGAGTTCCTCCGGAGTAATCGAGGGTGCGCGCTGGACGATGTCGAGATCGGGCCGACCCATGGTGACAATCTCGGCCCGAACTTGGACTTTGAAGCGCTGGTAGGGCCGTCCGGTCGAGGGGGTCCTCCGCGCGCGAAGCGGGGTTTCAAACGGGGGTAAGTTTGCAAACCAATTGTAGAAGCGTTCGGCTGCCGCGGGTTCTCCGGCAAAATAGAAATTGGTCCCCTCTGTGGCGAGGATAATCGTGCCGCAGATTCCTTGACGCTCACCCGCCTCGAGAGCCTGGGCTTTGAGGCCCGGAAGCCGCTCCTTGGCGATCGGAACGAACTGGTAGCCCGAGATATGAAGGGCGGGGTAATTAGGGTCTTCCATCGTTCTTCCTAGGGAGGCAGAGGGGCTCACCCTGTCTGGGTTGCTTAAGAGTGGGTTGGGGGGAATATCCTCGGGTTTGTCCGGACCGAGGCGAGACTGGCGAATGTATCGAGCCTCGGTGCGACCCGAGTATTGTTGCAATGAACGGGGTCACTGCCAAGGGGCACTTGACCGTACCACGCCGCGGTTCGTTGTAAGCTCGATAGACACTCGAGGTGGTCGTAGAGCCGCTTGCCCGACTCGGTGTGGGCAACCGGTCGGATCAGCCGCATCTCTGGGTGGCTGAGTTCAAGCCGCTCTTGCGATCTCGACGCAGCCCGGCAGAATCTCGAATCGACTTAGAAAGCCCCGCTTTCGCGGGAAGCCGATTCTGAGTCTCCGAGGGTCTGCCCAGCCCTCTCCAGTCGCTACTGCTCGGAGGAATTCATGAGCGAAGTTTCGGATACTCTGGAGAAATTCATGGCGGGTTTGGAACGGAGAAATCCGCACGAGCCCGAGTTTCACCAAGCGGTCCTCGAAGTGGCCGAGTCCCTGATGCCGATTATTCTCGACGAGCCTCGGTATCGGGACGCCCAAATTCTCGAGCGGCTCACCGAACCCGATCGGATCTTGATCTTTCGAGTCTGCTGGCACGACGACAACAATAGCGTCCGAGTCAACCGCGGTTACCGAGTTCAGCACAGTAATGCTATCGGTCCCTACAAAGGGGGACTCCGGTTCCATCCGTCGGTCAACCTGAGCATTCTCAAGTTCCTCGCCTTTGAGCAGTGTTTCAAGAACAGTCTCACCACACTTCCGATGGGCGGCGCCAAAGGGGGGAGCGATTTCAATCCCAAGGGGAAATCCGACGCCGAGGTGCTGCGCTTCTGCCAGGCCTTTATGACCGAACTTCATCGCCATATCGGTCGCCATGTCGATGTGCCCGCGGGTGACATCGGAGTGGGATCTCGGGAGGTCGGATATCTCTTCGGGCAGCACAAGCGCCTGACCAACGAGTTTACCGGCGTACTCACGGGAAAAGGGCTCTCACACGGCGGTAGTCTCGTTCGCACCGAAGCGACTGGCTACGGATGCGC